>JAGANE010000221.1 GCA_017624395.1 Clostridia bacterium | reverse complement strand
GTCGGCAGGATCATTCCCCATTTTTGATAGATGTGATACTGCAGGACGATGGCAACGTAGATTTCCGCACAGTTTCCGTTTTTGGGATAGACGATGCGGTAATCCGAGATCGGTTGACCGTTCAGTGTCATCGCGTTAATCATTTGGTTGCTCCTTCTTCCAAAGGCTCCGTGATTGAAAAATCCAAAATCACGGGGCAGTGGTCGGATATATATCCAATGATCGTATCTCCGATCGTGCGATAGGTGTTTTCCCGAAGCACGTCCGAAGCATCGTAGGTGTAGATCTGATCAATGGAATTGCGATAGCCGCTGTTGGTCTTTGGCAAAGCATTTCCAACGTAAGATCCAAGCACCTCATTGTAGGCAGGATAGCCGTGGCAAGAGCAGTAGTCGTTTTTGACGCCTGCATTGTCACGCGCATTGTCAAATCCCGCATCCACCAGCAGTGTGCAAGCAATACGAGTGGCAACAGAGTTAAAGTCACCGCCCATAACGATCGGTACGTTGTATTTTTGTACCATTTCCATCGTAGCGGGGATCACCACGTCGGTTACCTGCTCGGCACGGATCGGGTCGCCCTCGTCCGGCTGTTGCGTAGGCACGTAGGTATTGGATTCGAGATGGGTGTTGAGAACGCCAAACTGTTCTCCTGTGGTCAGGCTTTCAAACACGGCAAAGTTTGCACCGCTCCAACGGTTGTCGTTTTTGTTGTACCACTTACCGTCGGCATTCTGTGCGGCAAAACCGCCGGAGGTGTTCAGGCTTCCGTAGGGATACCGCTCTGCGGCAATCAGCTTTACGGTGTTGGAGTTGTAGTAGATGGGTGCGGAAATGCGTCCGTCCCCATATTCCACTTTGACGTATCCCGCCTCGTTCAATTGCTTGACGAGATCGGTCGTATCCCAACCCGCCACAAATTCGTTAAAGCCAACGACGTCAGGGCGATAGCCAAGCACAACAGCCGCCTCGTAGCGACCGTTGTCGGCACCGAATTTGACGTTTTCGTGCATCCACACGTTGTGGAACATCACGCGAAAATCTCCTGTGCGATCCTTGAGAATATTTGCAGACTTGATGCTTTCAAAAACGCTGTAATCCGCCTTGAATTCCACATCCTTCTTTCCCGCAAACATCGTGGTGGTCACGTAGGTTGCAAGATCGAGGTATCCAAAATATCCGTCCGAGATCAGCTGGAGCTTTTTCCCATCCACATAAGCACCGTATTTGCTTTTGCCAACCGTGGGATCCGAGCGGCTTGTATCTCCGATCAGGATCTCAAAGTCGGTAGCAGGCACGGTGTCGTCGTGGGTAGGAACGATCAGTCCCGCCTTTTCGTAAAAATAGTTTTGAAGCACGTATGCAACAAATGCCTCGCCCGAGGTTCCCTTCTCCGCATAAACAATGCTATACTTGGAGAGATCCTCGCCGGCAATTTTGAGGGAGTTGAGCGTATAGCTTCCAAGTCCGAGGTGATTATCCTCGGCATCAACAATCAGGCTGCCGTTTTCGGTTCCCTTTTTGTTGACGTAAACATATTTGCTCAAAAAGAAGTTGAGCGCCTTTTCGATCATGGCTTCGTTGTTGCCCGCAACCACGTATTTGTTACCGATGACGCCGACAAAGTAGTCCTTCAGACGCGGTGTCTGCGCCAAAGCCTCTTGCGATTCGGGACGATTGGTATTTCCCAAAAGGATCTCCAAAGTCGTCTCGTCGGGATCGTATTCGGTGTCCATTCTGATGTAGATATTGGCACCGAGATATTCCTTGATCTCGTTCCGCAGTCTGGTGGCAAGCGTATACGCCTCATCCTGATTGCGGTTATAGACAATGGTGTAGTTGACCGTTCCGTCCTTGATCAGCTCCAAAACACCCTCGGGTGTCTGCTCCTGCTTGGGTGCCGTCGTGGTCTGGGGCTTGGGGGGTGTAGTTCCCTTTCCATCATCCCCACCCTGACAGGCAACCAGCATAGATAGCAGCATCACGGTGACGAGCAAAATGCTCAAAAGCTTTTTCATACGGTTATCTGGAGTTGGTAAGCTTTACGTTTGCGTAAACATCTTGATATTTATCCATCAAGTACGTCAATGTCGACTCTACATTTGTAAGCGAAGACGCAATGTTCTTGCTACCGGATATAAGCTGATTACCAAAAGTATGAGCAACGCCACTACACAAAGAGTTATTGGTCCACGTGTAGTCAAAATACAGACTGTCACGAATCAGGGGTACCATTCTGGAGGATTCGGGGTCATCCGCATAGCGGAACGCCAAAATCTCACCAAAGTAGGTATCATACAGGATCTCGGTAGACAGCGCATTCATTGCATTAAAGACCATAGCAGAGCGATGGAAATCGGGGGTGGTGGTCAGGAATGCAAAATAGCTGTGGCCGTAGCAGGTGGTGATGTACTCACCCTGCTCCTCGTTGTACATCGGAATAGGAAGCAAACCGTACTGTACGCCCGAGGGCTTGATGAACTCACCAACGCGTACTGCGTTCCAGCAGAACAGCGCGCGATCCTCGTTGAAGAGCTTGTAGGAACCTTCGCCCAGCGTCGTGGTTTGGTATACAACGTTCCATTCGGTTTCTCTGAATGCCGTGTAAAGTGCATCAAAGATGTTGTAATTGGATTCCTTTGCAACCGTCCACTCAATGGTACCGTCTTCATGAACCGTGGAATACTTGGCACCGAGAGCAAACATAGAAGTAACACCAACGCTCTGGTTGTACAGGCTGCCGTAAATGGCATCGCTACCGTAAAAATCTTCTTTTTTGCCATCCGTCGCACCCTCTTCACCGATCCAACCGCCGTTGACTGAGTCCTCTCTCTTGATCTGCTCGCTGAAGATCTCCATCTGAGCCAGCGTCCAGGTCTTGTTGTCAACGTAAGGATAGGGATTCATTTCAATGGCAGCAGCGAGGGTCTTGTTGTAAAAGATAACCTCGATGTCATAGTAGATCTCAAACTGCAGGTCGCCGTTACAGGTGATCAGACAATCGTTGATCGTACCGTTTTCGTTCCATTCCTTGAACCACCAGGGATCCTCGTCAAAGTTCAACTCGTCAAAGGACAGCAGATTCATGTACCAGCCACGCATCTCAAGTCCCGAGCCATCCCAAGCCAGCACGCAGTCGTATTGACCGTCACCCGACATAACGTCGG
>JAGANE010000220.1 GCA_017624395.1 Clostridia bacterium | reverse complement strand
TGAGCAAAGAGGGCAATTTGGATATGGATACGATCTTTGCGATCATGCGAGAGGAAAAAGCAAACCAAAAAGAACAAGTGAAGATCCCGATGGATCGATTCTCCAAATACTTTCCGAGGGGGACGCCCCAAAAAAGAATTGAATCGGTGATCTTTGATGCCTTGGAGCTGTATTACCGAGAGCAGGAAAGGCAACGGCACAGAAGCTCCGACCGCGACGCACGTTAAATTGGATACAAGGGGAAAGTCTGCCTATTTTCAAAAAGATAGGCAGGCTTTTTTTTGTTCCCCCCTTCCTCACACTCCAACCCCCAATACTTTCCGACCAAGGATTACTTACCGAGAGAGGATATACCCTTATATCTCTTTCGGGATTTTTTATATACCGAGGTGATGATAAATATGACCTGATGAACCCCAATCTCAAACCATGAATGACGGAACACATTCTCAAAAAGTTCCAACCAAACCAAAATAAAATTTTAAGAAAACAGGAGAAACAAAAATTATGAAAAAGTTTTTTAACAACGTCAAGGCAAGATTCAACAAGGCAACCGCAGCAGTCAAGGCTCGCGTGGAGTGCGCAAAGGCAACGGTGGAGAACCAGCTCGGTGAGGGCTATATCGACACGGCGGTGAAGATCATCATCGGTGTGGTCATCGGCGGTGTTCTGCTTGCCGGGCTGTATACGCTGTTCAACACCACCGTTATGCCTACGCTGTCGAGCAAGATCACCGAAATGTTCACCTACAGCGGCACCTGATGCGGGGAGGGCAGACAATGCGAAAGTATTTGACGAACAAATCCGGTGAGGGACACATTGATACAGCGCTGAAGATCATCATCGGTGTTGTGATCGGTGCTTTGATCCTCGGCGGGTTGTATTTGCTCTTTGCAGGAGATGGCGGCGTGGTCGATCAGCTTGATACCGAGATCGTCGGTATGATGGACTACACGCAGGAGCTTCGTGTAGAACGTGCCTACAACGAGGACAGCGGGCAGTATTATCTCCGCTATTCGTATGACGGAAAGCATTGGAACGAACCTGAATTACCCGATTACGGCGAGGGAGCAACGGTTTATGCTCTGATCTCCAACAATTCCGAAACCGATCCCATTGAAGCGGCGTTGATCCAAAACGGAAGCACCTACTACGTTCTCACTTCCGAGGACGGCGGTATTTCGTGGAAAGAACACTTCAACTTTACTGCAACAGCAATTACGCATTTTTACTACGGAACGTCGGCACAATTGCCCGGTACCGCAGGCTCTTTTTCAGGGGAACGCTTTGTGATCCGTTATAAGAGCGGAAATCACTACACTTCCTCAAGCAACGGTCATACTTGGGCAAAGCCCACTTGGTCTGACCTTATTCCGCTTTCCTAAAGCAATTTAAGACACAATCAAAAAAACGATAAAATTCTAAAAACACAGGAGAAAAAATTATGAGAAACCTTATCAGCAAAATCAAATCCAAGTTCCAAAAGTCCGTTACCACCGTGCAGACCGTTATTGCCGAATAGCGCGCTGAAGGCTATATTGACACCGCAGTGAAGATCATCATCGGTGTGGTCATCGGCGGCGTTCTGCTTGCAGGGC
>JAGANE010000219.1 GCA_017624395.1 Clostridia bacterium | reverse complement strand
TAGAAGAAATTGTGGGGTAATAAGATTTTCTCTAAAAGATTCTCCCCCCACACCCCTATCTTCAAAAGCTTTTAAAAAATTTTTTATCAGCAACCTAACATTTCCATTCCTTTCCCGACTATACGGGTGAAAGCATTGATCAAGGCATTCAAAAGGACCGTAAAAACATGAAAAAACAAGACTTGCTGAATTTGATAGACCAAGAGCTGCTCGACAGTCTGTTTGGCTTTTGTTACCATCGGACGGCAAACAGCCTTGAGGCGGAGGAACTATGCTCCGACATCATGTTTGCCATCATCCGGGCGGCAAACAGCGAGGGTGATATCCGTGATGCATATCCGTTTATCTGGCGGATTGCACGCAACGTGTACGCCGACCATACAAAAAACAAAGCACGCAACCGTGACCGCCTTTATATGGGAGATCCTGAGGAGCTGTTTGCGACGTTGGCAGACGAAGAATCAAAGGATCAGGATCGCGAGCTGCTTGCGCGCATTTACCGTCACATCGCCTTTTTGACACGGGCGTACCGTGAGGTCATGGTGGCGTATTATCTGGATGGCAGATCGGTTTCGGAGATCGCACGCGAGCAAAATGCAAGCGAGAACGCCATTCGTCAGCGTCTTTTTTCGGCAAGAGAAACCATCAAAAAAGGAGTGGAAATTATGGAAGCCAAAAAGCCTTTATCCCTGCAAGAGATCCAATTTGAAATCATTGGTACGGGCAGTCCCGCATCGGGAGACCCACGAGAGGTCTGTAACCGTCAGCTTTCCAATCACATCGTTTGGCTTTGCCGCAACCGTGAGGTCACCGCAAAGGAGATTTCCGAAACGCTCAACGTCCCCATGATGTACGTGGAGGAGGAGCTGGACATTCAATGTAAGGGTGTTAACGGTAAATACGGTCTGCTCAAAAAGACCGAAAACGGAAAATATACCACCAATTTTGTTTTGCTTGACAAGAACGAGATCAAGGAGCTGCACGGCATTTACAAGCACCGTATCTCCATGATCGCAGATGCCGTAGCAAAATACGTTACCGAGCATAAGGAGGAATATCTCTCCTTCCCGTATCTCAACAAAAAGGTAGATTTCAATTTGGTGCTGTGGCAACAGTTTTTCAATCTGAGTGATCGCTTTGAGGTTGCGGTGGGGAATGCGTTAAAGGACACCTTCTTTGCCGATATTGAGAGAAGCGAGCGTCCCTTCAGCGTGTTTGGTTATGAAAGTAACGGCAACGATATTTGGGGCTGTGGCTGTGACGGTATCGGTGCCCAAAACGTTTGCGGTTATGCCAACGTGCATCTTACAAATATCTATATTTCTCGGGTAAAAGCGCATTTTCATTGCGCACACAATATTGCAAACGATTCTAAGCTTCAGATGATGCTGCGTGCCATTGAGGGACTTGACGTCAACAGTTTGTCGGCAGGTGAAAAGGAAACAGCGGCAAAGGCAGTAGAATGTGGCTACGTGTACCGCGACGGAGATATGCTCTATACCAAGATACTGATGTGCGACATGAAGGATAAGGAATGCATCTATACACTCAATCAAGGCTTGTGCAAGGATTATCAAGCCGAGATCGATACCGTGGCAGGGGAGATTGCCGCATTTATCCGTCAAAAGCTCCCCGCGCATCTGTTGTCCGACTATTGGTTTGCCAATATGCTGGCGGCAACCCCTGTGTATGATCTTTTGGCGGATGCCTTGATCGAACGCGGACTTCTTACCCCGCCCGAAAACGGCATTGGCGCCGAGGGCTGTTGGGGATTTGTAGAAAAATAAGGAATATTTATCATGATGGGGGAGGAAGCTTTTTGAAAAAAGCTTCCTCCCCCAACAATGTCATTTGGTTAAGAGGTTAAATATTACCAATGTACCCATGCGGCTACCGATGAAGTCCATTTAACCAAAATAAAAAATTTCGTAAAAGTTTTGAGAAGGGAAAACGTGCAAGCACGTTAGGGGAAACTTTTTCAAAAGTTTCCCCACAAAAAATTCATATCAAATTTATTACTTTTGGTCCTCTTGTGCTTTCTTTTCTTCCTCAACCTCATGGATCGCGTCTTTGACAGCATCCTTTGTCACCGTAGCCCAAACGGGAGCGACAGGGGCTGTGATCAGGCGCTTGATCTGCGGGATCTTGAGCAGGATAGCGGCAACAGCGACCGTCAAAATGGTTTCGGGCAGCATATAAACGCCGTTGTAGCAGATGGAGTAAAGCACGGGGCGATTGACCCATTCTTGTCCGAATGCCACAAATTGCTCAAAGTTTGCCCAAAGAATGATGCCTGCCAAAAAATGCACCAAAAAGCGCAGAACGCATACCATTGCAATGCCGCCAAGCATCCCAAAGTAGCCCTTTTTGCGGAATATTCCCGCAAAGCCGAGAACGGTATAGGCGAGAATATAGTCAAGGAGCAATGAGCCGATCAGCATCACGGGTGTCAATCCCCAACCAAATACGCCGCCTTGCAAAATTTGGAACCAAGAAAAGCAGAAAGCCGTTCCAAGTCCCCATTTCCAACCGTACTTGATGGCAATCAGGCAGATGGGGAGCATGGAGAACAGGGTGATCGAGCCGTCAAATGGAAGCTCAAAAAACTTGATGTAGCTCAATACTACCGCAAGTGCCAATAAAAGCGCACTTTCACAAAGTGCCACGAGTTTTGTGTGTTTCATATCAAAACACCTCCTAAAAAAATAAAATTGACCGCACGAAATCTCCGTGCGGTCAATTCGCTTTTGAGAGAAACACTGTGGTAGCCCTCTGTATGGTAAATCT
Source organism: Clostridia bacterium (assembly GCA_017624395.1). Classification (GTDB taxonomy): domain Bacteria; phylum Bacillota; class Clostridia; order Oscillospirales; family CAG-272; genus UMGS1865. Next base: position 389 of record JAGANE010000219.1, on the reverse strand, counting down.
TCCTACGCCGGTATTATCCGTATCAGGTGTAAGGGTTCGGCTTTTGCCATCTCAGCCATCCGTTTCAGGAAAGCACCCCCGATTTTATGCGGTTCGTGTGGTATTATAACATATTTGTCAAGCTTTGTCAAGAGCTTTTTGATTTTTTCTTTATTTGTGATCTTGAATCGAATGGTTATTTCATTTCAAGCCTTGTGATATCCATCATAGAATAACAGAAACGTAAAATATGCAAGGTCGAGGACGATTTTGAAATTTCATATATCAATATGTAGTTGCCGATTTTGATATGACGAATATTTTCATTTTCTATCATATAATGTGAGCAATCTGCATATGCATACGGAAATTCACAAATTTGCGTAATCGCCTTTTCAATCTCATTATAC
>JAGANE010000218.1 GCA_017624395.1 Clostridia bacterium | reverse complement strand
TGATAATTATACAGAGACTTTACAGCCTCATCCAACGTATCGCTCAGCGTTGCGATCTGCATCGTCAGCGTGACGTAGTCACCCGACTCGTTGCCCAGATCCTCGGGATCGGGTACGAAGATGTTATCGTTGATATCCTTCATCTGCTCGATCAGCTTTTCGATGTTGGCGGTTGCGTTCTCGGCAGTCTGCCAAGCATTTGCGACCGACAGAACCTTTGCGGTCTCGGCATCCTCCTGCTTCTGCTTTTCAGCAGCGGCAGCCTGCTCAAGCTTGGTCTTGAGATCCTCCTCCAGCTCATCGCGGTCAAGCACACGCTGACCGACAAGGAAGCGGTGGTCGATGATCAGCTTGTTCTGAACGTCCTTGAGAAGTCCGTTCAGCTCGTTGTAATACTCTACAACGTCCTCTTCCCAAATATCATAACGAACCGAGTAGTATTGGCTCAGGAGCATATCCTCCTTCAGCTCGTTGGTGTTCTGGTAAGAAAGAATGAAGTACAGACCTGCACCGTTTTCAAGTGCACGTAGAATTGCATAGTTGGTGTCACCCTCCTCATTGAAAGGAGTACCTGCAAACTGTACGTAGCCGTGCAAAACGGCACCGATGAAGGGCACCGAAGCACTCGACTTGATGTAACGGCTGGAGTCAAGGTCAACGTTGATGATGTGATCGAGGTAGCCCCAGGTGTACGCATTTGCGCTCTCGGACATCAGGCTGTAGCCCGCTGCCTTGAGATCCTGGAATGCCTGCACGGTATAGTCCTTACCGTCCTCGCGGTTGTAAGGCTCATCCTCGTCAAAGTCGGAGTTGAGGGCATTACCCAAGGAGCCGACCGACATGGTCTTAAGACCGAACTCCTCGTAATTCTTGATCAGTTTTTCGTAGAACTTACTGTAACGAGAGGGCGAAATTGCCAGCTGATAGAAGCTGATGTACGCCTGCTGCGTTGCACTGTACTGTCTGAACGAAGAATAACGGTTGTCAATGGTCTTGACAGCGTCCTTTTTGAGGTTAGTGCCATCAAAGAGCGTATTGACGTGAATGTAAGCAAAATCAAAGTCGGGATAAAGTCCGAGGTGTGCCTCGCCGCCTGCATTGACACCCGCAGCCTGCGAGATCAGCGTCTCAAAGCCGTTGACACCGCCAACTGCCTTTTCCCACTTCAGCTTTGCGGGAACGGTAGCATACATACCGCCGTTTGCAAAGCCCGTCAGCTTAAAGTTGATGTTCTTAACACCCTGCGAAGAAAGTGCCTCGTACATCTGATAAACGTTCTCAAAGGTGGTCAGAGGCGTCATCACATCCACGGGGATCGTAGCGATCTGCTCGGTGGTCTCAAGTGCGCCAAACACCTCAAGATACAGAGGAATATTATCCTCGGTAGTCTCGGCATTGAGCTTGGTCAGCTTGCCGTCCGCAATCAGCGTATCGCGGTAAGCCTCTGCCATACCCAGCCAAGTGGTGTCATAATAAGTATAGGAAGCGTTCTTTTCCTGTGCAGCCTCGCCAACCTTCTTATCGGTCAGGAGCTGATAGTGGATCTTGATGCTGCCCGTGTACTTACGCTCGGAAACAACCGTCCAAGAGGAGCTGCTGGTAACCGAAATCGAATCGGAAATATCGTAGCTATCCTTGGGCTTGGGGTTGAAGTAGTTCATCATGGAGTGGTAGTCACTCAAGGAGCCTGCGTGGTAGGTTGCGATCTCTGCAAGAGATTCACCCTCCTCGATCACGGCAACGTAGCCGCGCTCATAAATATTCGCGTTCTTATCAATTTCGGAAAGCGAATAGGTCAGACTTCCCTCCAGCTTTTCGGTTACGTACTCCTCAATTTCCTCAAGGCTCATAACCGTGTTGGAGACCTTAAACTCGTAAGGCTTGATATCGCCAACCATGGGCTTGTTGTCGCTATCCTTTTGGATCTCCAACGTTTTTTCATCCAGCACCAGCTTGGAGGTAAAGTTGACGGTGTAGATCTTTTCGGCAGTTGCCGTACCGTAAACGGGATAACGAATGGTCTTTTGGTAGGTACCCGTGATCTGGTGGTACGCATAGTCGGTACCGTATACCTTGCCGCGCACCGTGGTGGTGGACTTGGTATTCAGCTGATCAAAATCGAACAGCGAGCCCGATCCGTCGGGATAGAAGTTGTAACCCACCAGCTTGTTGCCGTCGGCATCGGTCAAGCCTGCGTTGAGGCTGTTGCCCGCACCGATATAAGGCAGTACGCTGATGTTTTCCAGCGTGTAGGTCGCCATGTCGTAACGCAGACCGTTACAAGGCAGCGTCACGTTCATACCCGTGGGATCCAGCGAGTACTCCAGCGCCATCTTAAACAAAGGATATTGCTCGTCGGTTGCCTCGTAGCCCGTCTCCTCGTGGTCGGCGTCCATCTGCTCGAAGGTATAATCCTCGCAGTAAGCCTTAATGTATGCCTCACACCAGTTGATCTCTACCGAGGAAGCGTCGGTTGCAAACACCCAAATGTCCATCTTTTCGCAAATGGGATATGCGATCAACAGCTGTTCCTTTGCCTTTTTCGAGGTCTTTTCTGCAAGTCTCTGATCCTGATAATAGGTCATGAACTTGTTGTAGTAGAAGACGTCGAACTCGCCCTTATCTACGGCATTTTGCAAAGGGGTTTGAATAAACTTGGTAAAGCTCTTGTCAGAGATCCATCTCGGAACCAGCTTTCTGGATTCCTCGCGTCCGATGGTATACTCCACACGGACACCGTTTTTGATGTTGAGGACGTTGATCTGCTGACGCATTGCAGCTTCCTCAAAGCTGTACAGGTACTTGGTGGTACCGTTGTCAATGTATTGGATCACGATCTGAGACAAAATCTGCTTTTTGGTGGAATCGGATCCGATCGAAGAAGCGACATCGTAGGGGTTGGAGAACAAAATATTGTTCGTTGCCACCTCACGCGTTGCAACCTCACCGCTGACCTCGTCCACGTAAAGCTCGTAGCCATCTCTCGAAAGCTTCAGCTTCATGGTAGCCAGCTTTTCCTCGGGTGTTTTAAACACCGTTCCAACGTACGTGCTTTCAATCACCTCGTCGGCGTTCTTGTCATCCTTTTTGTTGGTGGTCGCATCAGCAGCCGATACACCGATCACCATAGAGCCGAGCAGGAGAACGACAGCCAAGAGCGTTGAAAGTATTCTGTTATGCAATTTCATTTTCTAACCTCCTGTCTGACGTTAAGCCCGATACTGAAGCTCGGTGACGATGTTGGTGCCAAGGCTGACCAGCTTCGACAGCAGCATACTGAACAGCAGTGCAATAAAGACGATACAAGCCATTGCAAGCACCGTTCCCAAAACGGTGATAATGTTCTTACCCATTGAATAATCGTGTGTTACCATGGTTCCAAAGAAGATCAAGATGCCCAGCCAGATAAAGGACAGGGTGCCGATAAAGCTGATGATGCTTGCCTCGGTGGTGGTAACAAAGTTGGAGAAGAACGTGGTCGGAATGGTCAAAAGGATCACAGGTACCAAGCTGTAAGACGTGGCAATGAAAATATCCTTAAAGCTTCCCTCACCCTCAAACAAGGTGGTCAAGCACCAGTTTGCAAGAACGAACAGGAACAGCGGAACCAAAACCGAAATTGCCTGTGCCCAAATGGTGGAGTAGGCACCGGTGGGATTCATAACGTAGCCCTGACCAACGCTCTGATAGAAGAACGTGACAATGGTCAATGCCACAAACACGAGGGATGCGCGAACCGAGCCGCGATGCTCATGCTTGAGGTCGTAGAATCCATCAAACGGATGGAACATGACGTAGAAGCCGTAAATCAGCTCTTGACCAAAGGTCTTGCGTGCCTTACCGTCAGTAGAAACACGCTTGTTGACCTTGGCTGCCCAGCCAAAGAACTTAACAATCAGTACAATTCCCGCAATGATCGCAACCAGAAGCAGAATGAACCAAGTGGACATCCACTCCTTACGAACCTCCTTGTAAGAGTTGGTCCAGTTGTCAACGTCGTATGCGGTTTCGTAGTACTCCAGAGATTCCTCAAACTGACCGCTACGGTAGAGCGCGTTACCGATACCGACGTATGCGGCGTCAAAGTTGGAGTTTCTCTGCAACACCTTCTCCCAACAGGAGATGGCGTAGTTGTAATCAAGAGAGTTCTCGGCAGCGATTGCACCGATCAGCATATCGCCGTACTCGGTACGCTCGTAAACGATGATGGTGTTGCTTCCCTTATCCAACACCAGCATGGTGTCGTCCTGATAAGTGACTGCCTCAATGTTGGAGATACTTCCCAGCATCGAGCCCTTATCACCAAAGGCAAACAGCAGGTTACCGTTAAAATCGTAGGTGTAGAGCTTGTTACGCTTGGAGTCGATGATCGTCCAGGTCTTCTCAGGTCCGACTGCAACGTCGGTCACCGTAGAAACGCCCGAATAGTTGGAATCCATACTTCTGAAGTCGATCTCACCTGCGGGCGGCCAGAAGCCGTTACGTCTCATGATCTCGTCGCCTGCGGGGTTGAGGAGCTTAACGGGCATGTATTGACCGCTCTTGGACTTACCGTTGATCGCCCCCTCCACGGAAGAAGCCTTGATGGAGGAGGTGGTCACGTAGATAAAGCCCTCGTCGGTAATGTCAATGTTGTTAAACTCGGTGGAAACGAGAGACTCGGAAAGCTTTTTCTGCTCATCGGTCTGGAAACGTCTCCAAATGATCTCCCACGCACTGATGGTAACCGCCTGCGCGCCAACAAAGCCGACGAACTGACCGTTGGAGTCCATGACGATGATACCCTGATAGGTGGTGGAGGATACGACGTAAATTCTGCCGTATTGGTCAATTGCCATTGCTACGGGCTTGTAAACGTCGCTGCTGTCAAACAGCTGGCTTTCGGGAGCATCAATGATCTTTTCAAAGTTGCCCTGCAGGTCAAAGCGCACCAAACGGTTCTTATCGGTGTCGCAGACCCAAATTGCCTCGTCGGTAACGAAAACGCCCTGCGGAGCCGCAAGAGAGTCCTCGGTTCCCTGCGAGTTGATAAACGTGGAGATCTCAAACTCGTACTCAAAGTAACGGCTGAGCACCACGATACGGTTGTTGCCGGTGTCGGCAATGTAAACCTTCTCGTTTTTGTCGGTGACCATATCGCCGGGGTTGTTGAAGTTCTTCTCCAAGCCCATCTGCGTGTAATCCACCGATTTGTTGGCGGAGTACGCATCGGGAGAGTAGAGCGCCTGACCGTTGATAGAGTAGGTGTAAGTCTGATATGCAGAGGAAGCACCCGCTCCAACGGTCATTGCCGAGGCGATCATCACAAGGGACAATACGAGCAGCAATACAGATGTGATTCTTTTCATATTGTCCTCCTTTTAGTCCTTCATACCACTCGAACCCATCGTCTCGATGATGTTCGACTGAGAAATTACGAATACAAGAATCGGAACTGCCATCATCAGCACGGTTGCTGCTGCGGATGCACCCTGACGCTTGATACCGCCCGCGGTGATCTGCGAGATCGCATAGTTGATGGACTTGAATTGCTCGGAATAGATGTAAGTGGAAGCACCTGCATTCCAAAGTCCTTGGAACGAATAGATGATCAAGGTCAGCCAAGCAGGCTTAACCATGGGCATCGCAATGGTCCAATAGGTACGGACCTCGCTTGCGCCATCCAGACGCGCACTCTCCAGCACCGTATCGGGCACTGCACTATCCATAAACTGCTTCATCAGGTACAGACCCAAGGTGGAGCCCCATGCGGGAATGATGATTGCCCAATAGGTATCGATCATACCCAGCGCACTCATGATGATAAAGCTGGTAATTGCGGTAACCGTGGAGTGGAACATCAACGACGTCTGAATCGTTTTAAAGATCATCTTACCGCCCGGGAACTTGATCTTTGCCAATGCGTAAGCTGCCATGGACGCAATGAACAGATGTCCAAACGTACCACCCACAGAGGTCAGGATGGTGTTGAATACGTAACGCGAGAACGGCACCCAAGAGTCATTCATCAGAGTGAACAGATCGCGGTAGTTTCCAAGGTTGGGACGGCTTACCAAAAATTTAGGAGGATACATCCACAATTCATCCAGGGGCTTGAGCGATTGGCTGATAACGTATACCATCGGCAGGACCATGAAGATACCCAACAGGGTAAGCATCACCGTGATACCGGCGTCACCTCCGGCGGAACGCGAGAGGACGACCTTATGTTTTCTTGTTCTTAATTTTGCCATATCACGAACCTACCTTTGAGATCATTTTCTTAACCACCGCGTTGGCGCCTACCATGACCAGGAACAGCACCGTTGCGATTGCCGAAGAATAACCGATTTCATAACGCTGTCCACCGTAGTCCTCAAGGTGGTGCATAATGGTATGCGCCGCGTAGTCAACCGACGGGAATCCTGCCAGAGCGGTAACGACACCGCCAAATCCGAATGCACCGGTAATTGCCATGATAGCACCGAACATCAGCTGCGGCTTCATGCTGGGCAGGGTGATATACCAAAGCTCCTGCCAACGGTTTTTAACACCGTCCACGGCACCTGCCTCGTACAGGGAACGGTCAACGCCCTGCAAGCCCGCGATAAACGACAGGAACGAGGTGCCCAGAGAGGTCCAAAGGGCGACGATGATACAAAGAGGCATAACCCAATCGGCATCCTGGAACCACTTGTTAGGCGTGGTCAAAACTCCGATCTCCATCAGGAAGGCGTTTGCCCAACCCTTGGAGTCTGCCGCAAACAGCGTACCCCAGATCAAGTACACCTGACCCGAAATGGACGGTGCATAGAAAATCAAAGTAACGATGGAACGGATGCGGGGGGAAAGCTCATTGATAAACCATGCAACCAGGAACGACATCAGGTACGATGCCGGTCCTACGATGGCTGCAAAGATAAAGGTGTTTGTGCAGGCAGTCAGGAATACGTCGTCTGCGAAGAACAGGTTGATGTAGTTCTCGATCCAAACGATATTCGGTAACTGGAGCATGTTAAAGTCGGTAAAGCTGATAAGCACGGAAAGCAAGACGGGAACGACGGTAAACAAGGTGAAGATCAGCACGTAGGGTGCGATGAGAAGATATGCGACCCAATTGCGCTTCATTTCCTTGCGAACCCACTGTCCGTAAGTCAAATCTTTTCTTGCAACAGCCTTGTATTCTGCTGTTTTTGCTGACATTTGCTCTTTCTCCTTACTGAAAATTTTTCATGAAGCGGGATTCATATAAATTAATATGAAGCAAGCGCATCCGCTGCGTCTCTGAGACACTCGCCGATGAAGTATACCAATTGCTGCTCGTTCAAGCTGTCAATTCTGTAGCCTCCGTTCTTTGCTTCGGAGGTCTGCTTGCCAACGTTGACGTAGTAGGTAGGCATTTCAACGACCTTGCCGTTGACCTTGGTGACGTTCATCATCTGTCCGTCCCAATCGGCACTCAGGATGGCTTCAAACATGGTTGCCGCTTCATCAAGTTGAGCAATCTTTTGCTTTGCAACAGCGTACTTGGCGGCTTCAATTGCCTCGGCATACTTGGCGTTGCCCTCGGCAATGTACTTTTCGGTCAGGTTGTCAATGGCGTTCATCGCCTGATTCATTCTCTTGGCTGCCAGAGTCTGACCGATCTCAAGCGTTTCCAGATTGAACTCCTCACGCTTACGGGTGATTTCCTTATTGATGGTATTGATGTAGCTGAGGATCTCGGTGGTAGGATCTGCGTCATTGTTCAACGCCGCGAGGAATGCGAAGTTGGTGTGACGTCCGATAAAGTAACTACCGGGATAGTTGGGGATTGCCGCAAGGTTCTCAAACTGCTTTGCAACCTCGGTGTACTCGGATTGTGTCCAAGGCATGGTCTCAAGGGCTATGCGGTTTGCGGTGGGATGCTTTGCGGAATCACCGATGATAGCAACCATCTCGTTTGCGTACTCGGACTGTGCCTCGGCACCCGTGTACCACTTCATAAACTCCCAAGCAGACGCTTCATCCTCAATGCCCGAGATCATAACGACTGCGGCAACGGTGGAGTCAGCGGTGTTGTTGATGCTTCCGTCCTCGGTCACCGTACCGGGGTTGGGAACGAATGCCCATTTACCTTCGATCTCGGTTGCAAAGACCTTAAGCTGGTTGTAAAGTCCCGTGTAATCTGCCAGAATGATAGGCATTTCACCGGTTCTGAAACGGTTTGCTGCATTATAAGAATAAGGGAAGGAATGCTGCGTAAACATGTTACACATCTTTTCAAACGCTGCCAGACCCTTGACGGAGTCTAGGTTGATTCTCATACCGTCATCGGCATAAAGGTCGCCGCCCGACTGATACAGGAAGATCTTGTAGTTGGTGGTCATACCGATCTCCATGTTCTTGGACTCAAGGATCGACTGTGCCGTGTAGATATCGTCCCAGGTTCTGGGGATCTCAATGCCAAGCTCGGCAAGGATATCCAAACGGACAAACATCATCTGGAAGGTCTGTGTCTCGGGGAGACCGTATGTGTGGATATCACCGTCGGAATCCGAGATCTCCAGCTGTAGCATTGCGGCTCTCGTAAAGCACTTTTCTACAACCTCGTTAAAGCCTTCCTTTTCCTCAATGTTGGTCAAGGCACCGCGGATTGCGTAGTTAATAACGGTTTCGTCGGGAAGTCCGAGGTAAACGTCGGGACCCATACCTGCAAGAATCGAAGGCAGAAGCGTTCCGCCCGAGATCAGCTTGAGGTTGACGGCGATTCCCGTGTCGGGAGTAAACTTGTTGGTGGTGAGGTTACGAATGACCTGAGATTGGTCACGGCCGTATGCAAGCCATACGTCGATGGTTGCGCTGCTTGTACCGTCCTCCATAGCACCCATGCTGTTGTAGTCACGGACGAAGCTCTGGATAAAGCTGTTCAGCTCATGCCAGAAGGTCTGGAAGAAGTTTGCGGCTGCCTTGGGTGCCTCTGCGGAGGCGGGCTGGATCATGATGTAGTCCAGCTGCAGGGGCTGAGTCTTTGCGTCGGTCAGGAAGGTACCGAGGTTACCGACGTAGCTCTTGAAGTTATCCAGGTTCTTTGCGATTTCATCCTCGTCGTAAGCAAGACGGCGGAGGAGTCCGACCAGCTGGTCACAGGTACCCGTGTAAGCGGATGCGGTATCCGCGGTCTCCTTTAAGAAGTTGGAGATCGACTCCAGCTCGTTTGCCTGCTTCATCATATCAATGAGCGTTTTGGGCAACAGACGGGAGAAGCGGTAGTCACGGTAATCGTCAGGCTCGGTACCCGTCAGCTTGATGATTGCAAGGTAATCTGCATTCAAAGCATTCAGGCACGCCTCAACGCGCTGAACGATCTCACTCATGGAGCCAAGCACGACCTCCCAACGCAGGGTGTAAACAACGCCCTCGCGGAAATAGATCTGATAGGTATCGGCAACGCCGTCACCGTTGGCATCGCCACCGTTGGTCAGCCCCGTGACCTGCCACTTGGTTCCGTAATCGTAACGAAGCTCGGCTGCCTCGGCAAACGGAACACCGTTATAATAACCCGCGGTGGTTCCAAATGCTGCCTTGTAAGCCTCCTCGCTCTCGTAATTAGTATAAATTTGAAGAGAACGGTTGACGTACATACCGTCAAGGTAGCTCTGCTTGTAGCGGCTGAAGATCTCGTACATACCCGATCCGCTGACGCTGAACTGATATTCAGCCCACTGTCCTGCGGTAGACCACTTCTCGGTACCGATGGTGTTGAGCAACACGCGGGTAGTATCTGCGGGAGAGGTCAGAGGCGAGGTACGGTCCTCAATGGGATATACACCGTTGGTGGAGGTATTCGTGGTCAGCTCCGCCTCCAGCTTGATGCTACCCGTGCCCTCTGCAAGGCTTCCTACATTATTTTGAATAGAAGCAATGTAATCGGCATAGGACTGCTTGGGCGAGTAGGGCTTGAGCACGATTGCCGCAATGCCCATTGCCTCGTTGACACTTTCCATGGTAAAGGTGACGTTGCCGTTTTCATCGGGGGTCAGCACAAATCCGAAGTCATCGGCATAGAAGCCGTCGCCGTCACGCAGAGTGTAAGACTTCCACTCGGGGGTCTGCACCATGGTGGGACGAAGCTCGTTGTTGGTTGCGTCGGTGATAAAGAAACGCAAACCGTACTTTTCAACAAACTCGTAGATCGCCTGCGTGATCACGGTGGGACGACCGATGATAACAGACTTTCCGTCCTCGGAAGGCGTGCAGGAAAGACCCGCAGCAACACCCTCACTGACAACGGTATCCATGACGTCGTTCTTGCCCAGCGTATACACTGCGTTCAGGGGCGAGGTCTCGTCGGGCTTAAAGGACGACCAGATCTTTGCCAGCGTCAGTGCGCGCGCCTCGGAGAAGGGCGCCTCCCCGTTGATGTAGAACTCACGCTCGATCGATGCTGCCTTACCGAGAATCGGATAATACAGCAGCTCAATGCTGTAAAGTCCCGCCTCGGTAACATTGCGTCCGCCAAGGCTGACGTTCCATGTCACGGTTCCGATGCTGGGCGTGTAAAGTGCCATCTTGCCGCCAATCTCCTCGGCGTAAACAAGATTCTCCTTCTTAAAGCCGGCTTCCACTGCCGCTGCGACAGACTCGTAGGTTGCCGAAACAACGGGATCTCCGTTCTCGTCCTTTTTCGTCTTGTCGTAAACGGTCATTGTCCACTTGCCGTCTGCATCGATTGTGATCTTGTTACCGCTTGCGTCGGTAAACGTCAGATCGACGTAGGCGTCAAAGGACTCTGTTTTCGGCGCGGACGGATTTTGGAAATAGCTTGCATACTTCCCGATATACTCTTGATACGAGATGGTATTCAGCTCGTCGACGTAATCCTCGATCGACTTGTCCGTGACGGCAGAGCCACTGTCAGCACTGACAGCAACTGCGGCGGTACTCACAAGAAACATGAACGCCAAAGCGATACAAGCAAATCTTGTGAACTTCGTTTTTCTCATTTGCGTTTCCTCCTGCAAACTGAAATAATGGGGTTCTCCCCTTTTTGATTTTGCAACCGATCCTCACGGTGCCAAGCGGCGCCCCAAGCATCGGCACAAACAGGGCGCGCCCGCGCACGCGAGAAAGATTTTTGCGCAGCCTTTCACCCCGAAAAGCACACGCAAAAACCGTAAAAACGGCGCACAAGCGTTCAGCCTGCCCCCAAGAGAGCAGACTTCCCCCCATTTTGATAGAATAATCATACCACAAAATCGCTTTTTTGTCAAGCAAAACCGTTCACGAAAAATTCTGCCGCGCCTGCCTTTTGGCGTCAAAATTCATTCGTTTGACAAACAGAAGTTGCAAAAAGTTTACAACTTTTTTATTTACAAAAAATTCACAAAAGTTGTTTTTCATGGCATAGTAAATTTTATTTACGGCATTTTTGTTAATAACGGAGGCAGAACTACCCATTTTTGTTTATTTTTTCGACTTATTTTTTTGAATTTTTTATTCGCAGTTTTAAAAGTAAATTTTATTTACCCATTAAAACAAAGCTTGGATTTGTGGTTTTACAAAAATCGCAGTCCAAAAATTGTGCAACATAAACAATTTTGAGTCCCAATTTTCTACATCTGCGCAGATTGCACAAAAACGCACTTTTTGCACCCATTTATTTCCTTTTTTACCATTAAATTGACATTTTTGCGTTTTTTGGCAAAAGCCGATCATTTCAGACGAGCGACCTCGCTCGGGCAAACGCCGCACCAATTTTTAAAAGCGCGGCTGAATGCGTAGATAGAGGAATAGCCAAGCTTCTCCGCCACGCGCGACACCGACTCACTCTGCAAAAGCACTCGTGCACGTTCCATACGCCGCTGATTGCGATAGGCGACGATTCCCATACCGTAAGCGCCTTGAAATTCCCGTTCCAGATAAAAACGACTGTAGGAAAATCGTTTTTCCAGATCCTCCAAGGAATAAACCGTTCCCTGTTCGGCATCCAAAAAATCCTTGATCTCTCGTGCAATTCCCACACCTGCGTCCGTCTGTCGCAAGCAATCGGGGCAATGCTCACAGAGGATCAGCTCCAACAATTCCATCATACGTGCCCGTGCGAGCAGAGGCGACGCTTTTTGGCAATCGATCACCTCAAAAAATAATTTTTTGGCGGCTTCGGGATTGGCAAAGTGCAACAGCGGTGCCGAAAGACACTCCGCCAGCACGTCCCTTGCAATCATTCCGCGCTCCTGCGGTGAAAGCTCGTCAAGATCCCGAAAGGAGATCGGAATCTGCGGACTTTGAGGTGTATAGGTCAGATCAAAATGGATATGCGGTTGTGAAAGCGCCTCAAAGATCTCGGAAAAAGCATGAGACACTCCGGGATGCAAAAGAACAAAGTCTCCCTCGCCGCATCGATATTTCATCGCCCCATATGTCAGCAGAAAGGATCCGTGCTCCACGTAGAGCAGCTCATAGTCAAATAGCACGCGGCGGCGAATTTCATGTCCCGCACGCAGGATCGAGCGCGTAGCAACCCGAAGATAAGGATGCACGCTATAAAGATCAATAGACATACCAACCTCCGCAAGAAATGTTAAATATCGGTCAAGATCAGGTATTTACATTATAACATATTTTTGCTAAAATAACAATAGAAAATTTCATTGGAGGCTATAAAATGTTAAACGATCTTACCACCAAAAAGAAGATTCGTACCCGCTCGGTCACGGCAGAAAATCCCACGGGAGGCAAGGGTACGGGAGCCATGGCAACAGTGGGCTGTCCTGCCGCACGCGAGCTTGGGCAGGGCTGGAAGGTCAGTCCCAAGATCTGGATGGAGCCGGGTGAAAAAAGATGTCTTGCAGACGTACAGGGTCAAGGCGCGATCAAGCACTTCTGGATCACCGACAACTCCCAAGTGGCACGTCAGCTGATCCTGCGCATCTATTTTGACGGCGCCCCAAATCCGTCGGTAGAGGTTCCCATCTCGGATTTTTTTGCAAACGCCGATCAGCTTGATTTTCGACCGCTCTCTAGCCTTGCCATCTGTGTCAATCCTCGCAACGGCTTCAACTGCTACTTTGAAATGCCCTTTTTCAGATCCTTCCGTTTTGAATTGGAAAACACAGGCAGTGAAAAATGCGTGGTTTACTATCAAATCGACTACGAGGAAAAGGAAATCAGCCCCGACAGTCTGTATTTTCACGCACAGTTCCGTCGCGTCAATCCTCTGCCCTACAAGGAAGTCTACACTATTTTAGACAAAATTCACGGAAACGGTCACTACATAGGCACGTATTTGCATTGGGGAACCAAGTCAAACGGCTGGTGGGGTGAGGGAGAAGTCAAGTTTTATATTGACGGAGATACACAATTCCCCACCGTTTGCGGTACGGGCACCGAGGACTACTTTGGCGGCGCGTTTTGCTTTGACGTGGAGGGAAAATACACCGAATTTTGCACCCCGTACAGCGGAATGCACAAGCTAGGTACCACCAACGGTGCCTATCGCTCGCAACGTTATTTTGATATGTACCGTTGGCACATCGTCGATCCGATCTATTTTGAAAAGGACCTGCGCGTGACCGTTCAGGCGCTTGGTTGGAGAAGCGAAAACAGATTTCTCCCCCTGCAAGACGATATTTCCTCGGTGGCATATTGGTACTCCGACCGACTCGACGATGTCTACCCACCCCTGCCAAGCAAGGATGAATTGGAGATCATCGTATAGAGCCAAAATCATAAATGATTTCCAATACAACCAATGTCATTCGATTTCATTACGAATACATCTCCCTTTTTCTTAAAAAGTTTTGAAGGGAGAGGGAGCGCGAGGGAGAGGGGAACTTTTTAAAAAGTTCCCCTCTCCCTCGCATAATCAATCAATTATCTTCTTTTTTTACTTCAAAAATCCGTTGACGATCTGCTCCTCGGCTTCCTTTTCGGTCAATCCCAGCGTCATCAGCTTGATCAGCTGCTCGCCCGCGATCTTTCCGATTGCCGCCTCGTGGATCAAAGATGCATCCACGTGGTTCGCCTCGATCTGCGGCAGTGCCGTGACCTGCGCATCATCCATGATGATGGCATCGCATTCGGTGTGTCCCGAGCAACGGTTGTTGCCCCGCACACGGGAAAGGAAGGTCTGGCGGCTCTTGTCCTTTGCAACCGATCTTGACACCACGTGGGCACCGC
>JAGANE010000033.1 GCA_017624395.1 Clostridia bacterium | reverse complement strand
ATGGTACGGAGCACCAAGGGGACTTGGAGAGCTGTTGTGGATGATCGTTTCTTACTTTTCGGACATTGCTTGCATTATGATCGGTTATGCGGTGATCGTTCTGTTGCTCAACCGATGCCGTTTGGATGAGATAAAAGCAAAAAACGAATACGATCGGGAGCTTCTTTAAATGAAGACACGACCTTGACAAGAACGTCAAGGTCGTGTTTTCATTTTACGGGGATCAATTTTCTCCATCAAACAGCTTTAGTTGTTCCTCTTGCGTTGGCTTGGGAGCATGGTAGGGAATACCAAGATGCTCATATGCCATGCGTGTGACACATCTTCCGCGCGGTGTGCGGTTGAGGAACCCGATCTGCATCAGATATGGCTCATACATATCCTCCAGCGTGATGGCTTCTTCTCCCACCGTAGCGGCAAGTGTTTCTAAGCCCACAGGACCGCCGTCATAGAATTTGATGATGGTCTCCAGCATCCGTCGGTCTACGTTGTCAAGCCCCAATTGGTCGATCTCCAAGCGATTGAGTGCGTAGTTTGCAATGTCGGAATCAATGGCACCGTTGCCCTTGACCTGCGCAAAATCACGTACACGCTTGAGCAATCGGTTGGCAATACGCGGTGTTCCGCGAGAACGGCTTGCAATCTCAATAGCACCGTCATCGGTGATCTCCATCTCAAGAATGCCCGCATTTCTGCGCACAATTGTGGCAAGCTCCTCGGGGGAGTAAAGCTCCAGCTTCAAGATCACGCCAAAGCGGTCTCTTAAGGGAGTGGTCATTTGACCCGCTCGCGTGGTGGCACCGATCAGTGTAAAACGGGGAAGATCTATCCGAATGCTTCTTGCCGCAGGTC
This sequence comes from Clostridia bacterium, assembly GCA_017624395.1. Taxonomy (GTDB): domain Bacteria; phylum Bacillota; class Clostridia; order Oscillospirales; family CAG-272; genus UMGS1865. The sequence continues at coordinate 12,341 of JAGANE010000033.1, read as the reverse complement.
CTTTTCCAATGATAATATCCAGCGCATAGTCCTCCATGGCAGGGTAGAGGATCTCCTCTACCGAGCGTGAAAGACGATGGATCTCGTCAATGAACAGCACGTCGCCCTCATTCAGATTGGTTAGAATTGCGGCGAGATCTCCCTGCTTTTCAATGGCAGGTCCCGAGGTGATACGGATATTCACGCCCATTTCCGCGGCAATGATATTGGAGAGGGTGGTTTTTCCAAGACCGGGAGGGCCGTAAAGCAGAACGTGATCCAAAGGATCATTTCTTTTTTTGGCGGCTTCAATATATATTTTGAGATTTTCCTTGACCTTTTCCTGACCGATGTACTCGTCCAGTGTTTTTGGACGGAGTGAGACCTCCACGTCGGAGTCCTCGGCATTGTATCCCGTATTCATGATTCGGTTTTCAAAATCAAAATCGTTGGTTTCAATATCCATTGAATTTCAAGACTCCTTTCTTGATCAGTATTTCATCAGCTTTTTGAGAGATGCGCGAATGATCTCCTCCAGCTCCATGCCGTCCACGTTCAGATCCTTCAAGGCATTCAATGCTTCAGCCTTGCTGTATCCCAAAACGATAAGCGCATCGGTCGCTTCGGAAAGCTTTCCACGCGCCGTTCCCGAAGTGATTGCAACGGCAGGCGTCTCTGCAAGGGAGGAAAGATCCTCGCCCGCATGCTCCTTCATCAGCTTGTCCTTCAGCTCCAATATAATTCTTGCGGCGGTTTTAGGGCCAATCCCGTTTGCCTTTGCAATTGTCTTTTTGTCCTCGGTACATACTGCAAGCGCAAATTTTTCTGGAGAAAGAAGGGAAAGAATGGACATTGCCGCCTTGGGACCGACGCCCGATACCGTGATGAGAAGCTTAAAGGAGGCAAGCTCGGTCTCACTTGCAAAGCCGAAAAGCTCTACGCCGTCCTCTCGTACCGACATATGCGTGTAAAGTCGCACCGTCGGAGGCTCCTTGACCGAGCGGTTGGGAGGCATGGCATCATAGGTTGTGCCGCTGATCGTCAGCTTGTAGCCAACGCCGCCTGCATCCACTACGGCAACTCCGCTTTCCAGATGTGCAAGCTTTCCGCTGATATAGTAAAACATGAGTTTTTATCCTTTCGTTGATCCTATTTCGTCATTTCCCGTTTTTCGGGATCCGTTATTTGTGATGTTTTCTTTTGTTCCAAAGCAGCTTTTTCACGCGCCTCTGCTTCATCAAAGATCGAGACGTGAGGTTTGGTTTCGGTAACCGATACGATGGCGCGTAAAAATTTTATTTTTTTCATGCGCTTTTCAAGGATGATCAGCAGGATCAACAACCCTGCACAGATCACCGAGACCGTAAGACCTATAACAAAGGTGCTTGGCAGATAAACCATTTTTACAGTGTGTGTTGCGCCTGCCGCACCGTCCACGTAAAAGGATACAAGAGAGCCGAGCGCCTTGATGGTTTCCACCTCATGACCGTCCACGTAGACCTTCCAACCCTTGTCAAAGGCAAACGTGGTCATCACAAGCTCATGCTCGCGAGAAGCAGTAAAGGTGCCTTCAAAGGAGCGTTCCGTGTACTCGGTGATTTGATACTGATCCTTGGCAAGACGTGCCATGGCATCCTCAAAGACCGCCCAATCAATGTAATAGAAGCACTGTGTGCCCATCATGGGGTAGTAATGCTCGCCCGTCAAGGTCAGATGGAGGGTGATCTCATCTCCCGCATTCTGCATTCCAAGAGAAATGATGCGGTTGGTTTCGTTTCCGCAAAAGCTGCCTGCTGAGACGGTCTCGCCGTTTTCGGAGATCGAAAGCTTGACCTCTCTCGGATAATCGGAGGGCTCGTAGAAGAACAGCTCTGCATCGGCGGGCATTTCAAGCTTGTAAGAAAGACGGCCGTCACGGTCTGCATTGACGGGGGTATAGTTGTAGTGCTTGACCACGTAGGATTGATTGAGGTTGGACTGCGATTTTTCGGAAATCTCAATCGGAACAAAGATCTGCAGCGTTTCCTCCTCGCCAAGCATTGCGCTTACCATGGCATTCAAGCGCTCAAACGGGCTGTCGTAAGCGTCCTCATATTCGGCACTGTTCACCGTTTCATCAATGTTTAAAAGCTCGTTCAGGCGGCTCTTGACCTTATCGATGGCGGAACCGATGATGCTTTCGTTTTCTTCCTCAATCTCCATTTGCTCTACAAAACCGAGCGGGAAGCTTAAAAGCTGTTCATCCACACCGTAAGCAAGAGACAGTGCATAGGGATTTTTGTAAGCGATATATTGATTTTGCTCATCTACCTCGTATGTTTCGTAATAATTTCCGTAAACGGTATTGTCGGAGACAATATATTTCAAGCCGAGCAGGGAATCGTTGACAGGCGTTCCGCCAAGATATTTGGACCAATGCGACTTGGAGGCATATCCCATTTTGTTCAGGAATTGAATGGTTTCCTTGTTGAGCGTGGAGGTGGAGCCGGAAAGTCCGCGGATATTTAGTGCCATGTTGTCATTGGTCTTGCGGAAAAAGGTCTTTTCCATGCGATAGAAGGACGTGTCGGAGTCTTGAACCTTTTCCACGATGGGACGGGTTTTATTTAAAAAGTTGTTGTAATAGCTGTATCGGGAGTAGGTAACGTCCTCGTCAAGCGCGTTCAGATTGAAAAGTCCGTTCAAAAAGGTTTCAATGCAGATAACGGCGATCAGCACCACGCTGACAAGCTCCTTGTCGGATGCCTTGCGCAAAATTCCAAGCACCGCAAGATAAACAAAAACGGCAAGAAGGGTAAACCAAATACAGGTATAATCGTTGGGATTGACGTATTTATCATCGGAGTATTGCTGCAGGATCACACACAAAAGCGCAATCACTCCTCCCGTTGTCATAACGCCCTTTAGTGAAGTTGCTTCAAAATCCGCAAATGCGCGGCAGGCAAGCACACACAGATAAAAGCAAAGCATAAAGCTGTAACGGTAATTGAGCCAATTGGGCTTTTGAAAACCGTGCCAGATCAGGTCTGTAACCGTAAAGGAAAAGCTTGCAACAAATACAAGAATAAAGACGGCAGATACAATCTTTTGACGCATGGTAAATTTGTGAGAAAGAAAATATGCAGGCAAAAGCAATAGCGTCAAAACGCCGCAATACACAAAGGGATAGCCTTCGGGACGGACGGTATCGTAGGATCCGGGCAGGAATTTATATAAAAGATCAAGAATATCAAACTTCAACGTCCATTCCCATTTCGGATCGGAGAATGTGGTTTTTCCAAAATTAAGAGAATAGTAAGCGGAAAGCAGGATCACAGCGGCAATTCCAATGGCAATGACCGAATAAAACGCAATGCGTAAAAGGGATTTGATAAAGTGATTTTTTTCAAGCAAGGGGTTATTTCTGTGGTCTTCCGCATGTGCAATATAGTATGCAAAGAAATATAACAAACAGTAAATGCAGACCATATAGCCGATATAAAAGTTGCTGAACAGGGTAATCGCAAGAAAAATGGTATACATTTTAAATTTACCGTGCTTGATCAGCTCCTCAATTCCAAGAGTGATCAACGGCAGCCACATTACCGCATCGATCCACATCGTGTTGTGCTGCTGAACGATCGCATAGCTTGACATTGCATAAAAGGTGGAAAGGGCAATGATGGCAAAGGGCTTTGGCTCCTTCATGGTGCGTTGCATGTAGTAGGCAAACGTCCCTCCGCAGAGTGCGGTTTTGAGTAGAAAGAGCACCAATAACCCCTCCAGCATATATTTTTGCGGAAAAAGACAAACAAGAAAGGAAAGCGGACTTGCAATATAATAGGCGTAAATGCCGAGAAATTCACCGCCAAGCGCACGGGAGAAGGAGTATAGGAGATCCGCATCTCCCTTTACAAAGTTGCGCAATGCTTCAAAAAACCATACGTACTGACCGTTAAGATCCAAAACAAGAACGCAGCCGTCGCCAAAGGGATGAAGTCCTTTTGAAACGTAGATCAAATAGACCAAAACGGCAGGGATCAGCATGGACATCAGAATGTGTCCATAGTTGTAAAAAAATCCCTTTTGGCTCTTTTTATTTGAAATGAGAGGCGGTGTCGCTTCTGTTTCTTTACTTACTTTTTGGGTTGGTTTGATGGATTCCATTTTATTTTCCTTTCAAGAGTTTTGTTCGTCAGTTTTGGAAATCACTTTTTTGATTGCCTTTTCAAGCTTGAGGCGATCCAACGTCATATCTCGCTTGCAGCCCTCACAGATCACGCGTACCTCGCTACCGACACGCACCACCAAAAAAAGATGACTGCCGCACGGATGCGGCTTTTTCAGTTGTATTCTGTCGTTTGGTCGTAACGGAATAATTTGCACCTCATTCACCTCGTTTTAAAGTTTATCAAAAGCCTCAAAGCAGGGAAGTCACGTATTTCAATGTCTAAAAATACAAGATTATAATTATTATACCATAAAAAAACCATTCTGTAAACTATAATTCTGTATTTTTAAACGGATTTTTCCAAAAATAAAAATATCGTTTGACATATTAAGGATTTGGTGGTATAATATAAGGTGGTTATATATTGTCTTATAAAAAGAGGAAGGAGAAACGGAGATGATCATTCTTGGAATTGACCCCGGGCTTGCCATTGTCGGCTGGGGTGTGATCGAATACCGCAACGCACGGTTTCGCACGATTGCATACGGATCGATCCGTACTCCTGCAGGTACGCGAACCGAGGAACGTCTGAAAGGCATTTTTGATGGCATAAACGAGCTGATCGAAAAATACCACCCGGACGCGATGGCGGTTGAGGAGCTGTTTTTTAATACCAATATCACCACGGGTATCCGTGTTGCCGAGGCACGCGGTGTGATCCTTTTGGCGGCAGAGCGTGCGGAAATCGAAATTCAGGAATACACGCCTTTGCAGGTCAAGCAGGCGGTTGTTGGATACGGCAGAGCCGAAAAAAAGCAGGTGATCACAATGGTGACCATGCTATTGGGTTTGCCAAAGCCTCCAAGCCCTGACGATACGGCAGATGCGCTTGCCATTGCAATCTGTCATGCACACAGCGGTGGCTCAAGATTGGCGAATTACTATAACAAATAAGCAAACGACATAGAGTTGAAAGGAACTGCGACAATGTGGTTTTCAAAAAATTGGCAGGATTATGAATTGTTAGATACGTCGGACGGTGAGCGTCTGGAGCGGTGGGGGGATTATATTTTGATCCGTCCCGATCCGCAGATCATCTGGAAAGGCGTTGCCAAGCACCCTGCATGGAAGCATGCGGACGGAATTTACCGCCGTTCCTCCTCGGGGGGCGGAGCATGGGTAAAAAATCAGCTTCCCGAATCCTGGCGCATCCGTTATGGAAAGCTTGGCTTCTTGTTGCGCCCGATGGGCTTTAAGCATACGGGGCTTTTCCCGGAGCAGGCGGCAAATTGGGATTGGTTTTCGGGATTGATCCAAAACGCCAACCGCCCGATCAAGGTACTCAATCTATTTGCCTATACGGGTGGCGCTACGGTTGCAGCTGCGGCGGCGGGAGCATCGGTGGTTCACGTGGATGCCTCCAAGGGTATCGTGGCACAAGCGAAGGAAAACGCCGCGCTCTCGGGACTTTCCCAAGCACCGATCCGCTATATTGTGGACGACTGCAAAAAGTTTGTGGAGCGTGAGCTTCGTCGCGGAAACCGCTATGACGGAATCATTATGGATCCGCCCTCCTACGGCAGAGGTCCCGGTGGTGAAGTGTGGAAGCTGGAGGACAGCATTGACGAACTGATCTCGCTTACCGCACGCCTGCTTTCGGATGAGCCACTGTTTTTCCTTGTCAACTCCTATACGACGGGGCTTTCTCCGTTGACGATGAATTATCTCCTGGATTTGAAGGTGCGTAGTCGCTTTGGTGGAAGGATCGAATCGGGTGAGCTTGGTCTTTGCGTCACACAGACCGGTGGATTTTTGCCGTGCGGTGCCAGCTCGCGTTGGTTTGCGGAATAAGAGGCGAGAAAGGATTGAACAAATTGTCTGATATTTATATTCATACCAAGGATCTTTGCTTTTCCTATACCGATGCGGACGGAAAGATTGAGCATCCTGCCCTGAACGGGATCTCGGTGGATATCCGCGAGGGGGAATACGTTGCGGTGCTTGGACATAACGGCTCGGGAAAATCAACCTTTGCAAAGCTGTTAAATCTGATCTTGGAGCCAACGTCGGGAACTCTTATTATCGGCGGGGTAGAGCTGACGGGCAGAGAGCTTTCCGACGAGGAGGTCTTACAGCTTCGTAAAAACGTCGGTATGGTTTTTCAAAACCCCGACAATCAGCTTGTCGCAACCATCGTTGAGGAGGACGTCGCCTTTGGTCCCGAAAATCTCGGTGTCCCCATGCCCGAATTAAGACGACGTGTGGACGACTCGCTCAGTGCGGTAAATATGCTGGATTACGCGCATCACGAGCCACATCGCCTTTCGGGTGGGCAAAAGCAACGCATTGCGATTGCAGGTGTGATCGCAATGATGCCTAAATGTATTATTTTTGATGAATCCACCGCAATGCTGGATCCCAGCGGACGGCGCGAGGTCTTAGAAACGATCCAGATGCTCAACAAACAGCACGGGATCACGGTTTTGAACATTACGCACTATATGAATGAGGCGGCAATGGCTGATCGCATTATTGTGATCAATGACGGAAAGCTCCTTTTGGACGGTACCCCCGATGAGATCTTTACCAAGCGTGAGCTTTTGCAAAGCGTTGGACTTGAGGTTCCGCAGTGTGCCGCACTGATTCATGAGCTTCGCACAGCGGGAATTGACGTTGAAGGAACTTGCATCTCCAACGTTGAAAGCTGTGCCGAAATAATTGCGGAATATTATGCAAAAACAAATTTGCACCGAGAGGAACAAGATGTATAAAATTTATTTGGAGCATGTCAGCTATATATACGGGCAAGGAACGCCGTTTGAAAAAAAAGCGCTTGACGACGTTTCTCTTGGGATCCGCGAGGGATGCATGACAGGGATCATCGGTCACACGGGATCGGGAAAATCAACCATGATGCAATTGCTCAACGGATTGGCAACGCCAACAGAAGGAAGGGTTTTGTTGGACGGCTATGACATCAACAGTCGCCCCGAGGATCTGTTGGAAGAATGGAAACGCCTGCCCGAATACAAGAATCTTTCAAAAGGAGCTGCCAAAAAAGCAATCAAACGCGAGGTGTTGCGCCGCAAAAGAGAGCTTTGCTTTCGTGTAGGACTTGTGATGCAGTATCCCGAATATCAGCTGTTTGAGGAAACCGTATTCAAGGATATCGCCTATGGACCGCAGAACATGGGTCTTTCCGAGGAAGAAATTTCGAAGCGTGTTCGCGAGGCGGCAAGATTTACGGGGATCGAGGAGGAGCTTTTGGACAAATCTCCCTTTGATCTTTCGGGAGGACAAAAGCGTCGCGTGGCTTTGGCAGGTGTGATTGCCATGCGTCCCGAGGTCTTGGTGCTGGATGAGCCCGCGGCAGGACTTGATCCGCGCGGAAGAGATTATATTTTTGAAGGCATCAGCCATTATCAAAAAACCACCGGCTCTACTGTGCTGATCGTCAGCCACAGTATGGAGGATATGGCGCGCTATTGTGATGATATGGTGGTGATGGCAGAGGGAGAGGCCAAGCTGCACGGAAGCTGTAAGGAGGTCTTTTCCAAGGTCTCAACGCTTTCCGAGGTCGGATTGGATATTCCGCAGATCACACAGCTGATGACACTGTTACGCAAAAAAGGCTTGGCAGTGGCGGAGGATATTTATACGGTTGAAGATGCCGTTTTGGCACTGCGCAAGCTTTTGCAAAAAGGAAAGGGGGAATCGTGACGTGAAGGGAGTTGCATTTGGACAGTATTATCCCGCAGAGTCCCCCATGCATCGCTTGGATCCCCGTGCAAAGGTAGTCATGGCAATTCTTTATATCATTTGCACGTTCCTTTGTAAAAATCTGACGGGCTTTCTGGTTCTTACGCTCTCAGCCGCCTTTTTGGTTGTAATCAGCCATATCCCACTCAAATTGGTATTGCGATCCTTAAAGCCCATCTTGATCATCATTGCTTTTACCTCGATCATCAATATTTTTATGAGCAGGGGAGAGGTTCTTCTCACGCCCGAATCCTGGCGGATCAAAATATACGCGGAAGGACTTTGGAACGCTTTGTTTATGGTCTTGCGTATTACGGTATTGATCATCGGAACGGGAATCTTTTTGACCTATACCACGACTCCCATTGCATTGACTGATGCCCTGGAATATCTGCTTTCTCCCTTAAAAAAGCTAAAGGTTCCCGTGCATGATTTTGCAATGATGATGACGATTGCACTGCGTTTTATTCCTACCTTGACCGAGGAGACCGAAAAAATCATGAACGCACAAAAGGCAAGGGGCGCTGATTTTACCACGGGAAGCCTGATCAAACGAGTCAAAGCATTGATCCCGATTTTGGTTCCGTTGTTTGTTTCGGCATTTAATCGTGCGTTTGATCTCGCATCTGCAATGGAGTGCCGTTGCTATCACGGCGGTGAGGGTCGCACGCGCTTGAACGTTTTGCGTTACCGAACAGTGGATTTTTTGGCAATGGCAGCCGTAGTTGTATTTGGTGTAGGACTTTTGCTTTTAAACCGCTACGGCTTTGGATACACTCTTTCGTGATATGAAGATTTTAATCAAAATAAGCTATTGCGGCACCGCTTATTGCGGCTATCAGGTACAGCCAAACGGTGTCAGCATTCAACAAAAATTAAACGAGGCGGCAAAGGCAACCTTTGGATTTGACTGTGACATCGTCGGTTGCAGCCGCACCGACAGTGGCGTACACGCAAATGAGTTTTGCGCAACCGTTAGTAAAAAAGGAAGCTCTGATCTTCCCACCGTGATTCCGCCCGAAAAAATCCCCTTGGCACTTTCTGCCTATCTGCCACAGGATATTTCAGTATTTGATTGCAGGTGGGTTTCCGATGAGTTTCACGCGCGCTACGATGTCAAGGAAAAGGAATATCTTTACCGCATTTACAACCGCTCGGTACGCTCGCCCTTTGAGGAATCCCGCGCGGCTCATATTCCTCGCTTGATCACAGATGACGATCTTCAACGCATGAACCTTGCGGCCAAAAAGCTTTGCGGTACGCATGATTTTTCGGCATATATGGCACAGGGCTCATCTGTCAAAAGCACGGTGCGCACCGTAACGAGGTGCGAGGCTTGGCGAGAGGGGGACGTTGTGCTGATCCGCATTGCGGCAGACGGCTTTCTTTACAATATGGTGCGCATCATTGCGGGAACGCTTTTGTCGGTTGCTCAGGGGAAGATTTCCCCAAAAGACATTGACATGATTACTGCAAGTCGCAACCGCACTTTGGCAGGAACCACCATGCCGGCTTGCGGGCTGTATCTCAATCGGGTTTTTTATTCCTGAATACGAATGTAAAACAAGAAAGGAGGAAGGAGATGAAGCGTTGGATGCGCCGCTTTCAAAGGACATCGTGTAAAGCATCGGAAGAATCGCAGAACGAGTATTATGAAAATATATCGGCAGGACTTGGTGTTTTTCAAGTTGTTTTATATCTTTCCTTGTTTGCATTTGTCGTGCTTTCCTTTTTTCGAAATACCAATTTGATCACCTATCAAAACTTTTATTATTTTTTCAAGGATCTTGGCGCATCTGCCGAATCGGTGGATACCGTCGCGGCGGACACGGTCAGTTATCCCACCTCCGATGAGCAAAGCTTTACACTCTACCGAAAGGGGTTGGCGGTAGCGGGAAACCGATCGGTTACCGTTTTTACAGCGACGGGACGGCAGACGATCAGCAAAAGCGTTACCTATAAATCCCCGATTGCCATTGGATCGGGAAAATATTTGTTGGTGTATGAGCTTGGCGGAACGCAATATTCTCTTTATAATTCCTATACACAGATCTATGCCGGTAAAAGTGATTTTCCGATCTTCGGAGCCACCATATCCGAGGAGGGAATGTATGCCCTGCTTTCACGGTCGGAGGACTATACCTCGGTCGTTTCTCTTTACATCAGTCATTTTTCGCTCTTAAACCGATATAATAAAAACGGATATGTGATGGATCTTGCGCTCAATGAAAAGGGAACGCAATTGGCGATCCTGACATCCGAGGTCCAAAACGGATTGTTTCAAACGGTGCTTTCACTCCATGAGCCGAAAAGCGCGGACGTGGGAGTTTCGGTTTCGATCGGCAATTCCGTCGCCTTGTCCTGCGCCTACACAGCAAGCGGCGGAGTGAGCCTGCTTTGCGGGGATCGCTATTGCTACGTGACGCAAAAGGGAGAGCTTCGCGAGGAATATTTCTTTGACGGAGAGGAGATCTCCTGTATGGAGCTTGCATCTGACGGCGCGGTGCTATGCCTGCGATCCGATGCAATTTCCGAAAAAAAACATTTTATAGTATTTGACAAAAACGGCAAAATGGTGTATAATGAGAGTGCGGAAATGCACGTAACCTCTGTTTGCCGTGAGGAAAACAGCGTGTTCTTTATGACTCGTCGCGGAGTAACGCGATTGAATTTGCGTGATGGCAGTATCTCGGAGCATTTGTGTCATACCGAAAACATTCGCATTTTGGCAATCAACGAGGATGAGGTGCTATTATGCTCGCCGCAAAAGGCAAGTTACGTATTTTTTAATTAGTTCATCAAAAGATTTAGGAGGCTTGAATATGGGACATATTATTTTTGACGTTTTGTTCTTACTCATTGGGGTAGGGTTGATCCTTGCCTGCGCAAAAAGAGGCTTTCTCAGAAGTGTAATTCATTTTTGCAAAACTCTGCTTGCGTTTGTCGCCGCATATTTCTTTGGAAGCAAGCTTGGCGAGTTTTTGTGTAACAATTTTATTTTGTCACCCGTAAGAGATTTTGTTTATGATAAGATCCACGGAGCATACGTAAGCGCTGCGGAAGGCTTTGACACTAATGCAATTCTCACAGCATTGCCCGAATTTATGAAAACCGAGGAGGTTCAACAAAAGATCCTTTCGGCAGAGGGTTCTGGAGAGCAGCTGGTCAACAACGCTGCCGATTCGATCGCCACTCCCGTAGCCACGGTCATTTCCAATATTCTTGGTTATGTTGGTGTATTTGTAATTGCGCTTGTTGTACTTTGGATCGGTGCCATTATTTTGGATAAGCTGATCGATCACATTGTGATTCTTGATCGCGTCAACACGTTGTTGGGGGCTTTGCTTGGATTGTTGATTGCAATCGTTGTTTTACTTGTGCTTTCTTCAGCTCTTAAATTCTTTTTTGCAAGCGATCCGCTTTATACCAATTCGGTCATCGTTAAATTCTTTGGGGACTCCTCGCTGCCCGAAAAAATTAAAATTTTGGACGTTGGAGCAAGCTGGTTCTCTAAATAAACAATTACTCAAATTGGAAAGGATATTGTCCGTTCACTCGGATAACAAAAAATCATGGTTTTGTGTTCTCAATGCCATAAGCGTATGGCGGTAATTTTTGTTACAAAATTGGAAAACGGTGAAAAGACAAGCAAGGGGCTTTGTCTCAAGTGTGCCAAAGAAATGGGCGTTCCCGTTGATAACATTGTGGGGAACGTTATGAATCAGTTTGGAATTTCACCCGAACAAATGGAAAATGCCGAGGATGAGCTTTCTACAATGCTGGAGCAGGCGGCAGAAAATCTTCCTTCGGATTGTGATGACAACGAGGACGGCGGCGCGCCCGCCATTGATCTGCCCAAGCTTTTCCGTGATGCAGGACTTTTCAACATGGGCGGAAATCATCCCAATGCCGAGCAACCACAGGACGGCAAGAAGGCAAACGGCGAAAAGGATCGTAAATCTGCTAAAAAAGCAGCAAAGGAAGAAAAAAAACTGAAGTTTTTAACCACCTACAGCCGTAATCTTACAAGATTTGCTCGCGAGGGAAAGCTGGATCAGATCGTGGGACGCGATAAGGAGCTTTCCCGTGTGATACAGATTCTTTGTCGCAGACAAAAAAACAATCCTTGCTTGATCGGTGAGCCGGGTGTCGGCAAAACCGCAATTGCCGAGGCGCTTGCCATGCGGATCGCTGCGGGAAACGTTCCGTACAAGCTTCAAAAAAAGGAAATTTATTTATTGGACATGACGGCTTTGGTTGCGGGCACGCAATTCCGCGGTCAGTTTGAATCGCGGATTCTTGGTCTGCTCAATGAGGTTCACGAGGTTGGAAATGCAATTCTTGTCATTGACGAGGTGCATAATATCGTGGGCGCGGGAGAAGCAGAGGGAAGCGTAAACGCCGCAAACATTCTCAAGCCTGCGCTTTCCCGTGGTGAGGTTCAGATCATCGG
>JAGANE010000217.1 GCA_017624395.1 Clostridia bacterium | reverse complement strand
TCCAGCCGTGGCAGAGGCTATATCCGGAGCATTCGTGTGGCAGACAGTGAAGATCGTGAATGATACGGTCCTCGGTCTCCCAACAGGTGGTCGATCCCTCGTCCAGCATCAGCTTCCAACGGGTATCAATATCGTTAAGCACCACGGGCTTGTATTTCTCTCTGTCAACCTTCAGCATGGCGTCATATTGGAAGCAACGCATGCTGAGCGTCAGAGGTACGCGATCCTCGTATGCCAAAAGTCTTGCGATCAAACCATCTGCTTCCTCGGGCGGGCATGTCTCGGTCAGAATACTGAGATAATTTCCATGCTCGGTGACAAACGGTGTCTCGGGCTTTAGCACGTATAAGCCAAGCGTTTGATCATAGAAATATCCACGCACCGCCACCTTGAGCACCTCTGCCTCGTCAAGGTAAGTATCCTCTTCGCCAATGGCGCGTGCAAGCACGGACATTTCCTGCAGGGCGCGAATATAAAGCAGATTCAAAAGCAGGTTGGGGGTAGGCTCGGTGATGCGCTTGATGCTCATCTGCCAATCGTAGAAGTTCCAATATTCTCCGGGTACAAAATCGCTGAGCAGTCCATTCTCCCCGATCCGTGTGCGGAAGGTCTCCAGAACACGGAGCAGACGTGGGTAGACCTCGGCAACCAAAGCCTTGTCATCCGTGTATTTGAGATACTCTCTGACCGTAGTGAAAAAATGCAGGGCAAACGACGGAATGGTAAAGCGCCACTCGCCCGGGATGCACATCGGGAACAATCCTGCCTTGTCGCGCGACTCTGCAAACAGACGAATATTTTGTTTGGCAAACTCGTAATTTCCATCGCTGAACGCATGGTATCCGCAAAGGATTTGATTGCGGCTATCATATGCGTAAAGCGCCTGCTCTCTGCCCGGGCAATCCTCGTAATGCTCATGCATACAAAGCTTAAGGGTACGAACACAGATCTCGTAGATGCGCTGACGCAGCGGATCGGTAGGAAGATAATCCTTTACGGTCACGGGGTAGTTGGTGGGAAGAATCTCGACGCGCTCCACCTCAAAGGGCTGCTCCGCCTCAACCGCTACGTAACGTCCCGCAATACGGCGGAAGGCATAATAAAACTCGTTGACGCCCTCCTTGGCGTAGTATTCCATGCTGTAATCACGGTCTCCAACGATGCGGTTGACGATGCCGTGAGAAAGATACTCACTGTAGGTAAAGGTCAGAAGTGTGGGGGTATCACACTTGACGCGGAAGCTCAAAAATCCGACCGTCTCAACACCAAAGTCAAAAATGTACTTTTTGTTCTCCTTGTTTTCATGGAGCTTTCCAACACTCGGAGCATCCAGCTGCAACGTCTTGACGGGACGCAGACGGCGCGGCAGAGGCTTGTCCACGGTCACGGACGGCGTATAGTCCACAGCCTCGCTCTCCTTTTGCGCGTCATAATAAAAGCTGTATCCCACCTGCTCGGTGATCAGCTTTTGATATCCTCTCTTGTAGCAGGGATGATATGCCGAGGGGATCTTTTCGTCGCTGACAACCGCAACCTTACCATCCACCAGAACCTCAAAGATCAAGCCCGCCTTGCCTACGCTGTACACCAAGAGATTATGTGCGCCGATGTACCAGACCAAAATCTCCACACGGTTCTCTCCCGTCTTGAGATAAGGGGTGAGATCCGCCTCCTCGTAGTAGGAGTTCTCCTCATAGCCCTGATACTGTCCAAAGGCGACCAGCTTGCCGTTGACCAGCACGTTAAAATCACTGTCGGCACAAAGACGCAACACTGTTTTTTTGCCTTCAAAGTGAACGGGAAGCGTAAAATGAACATATTCGTCCTGCATTGCACTCTCCGCTTTCCATATCCACTTGCTGTTTTCAAATGCTTTCATCGGTATTCCGTTCCTTTCATGCAACATATTTTATATATCTATTATAAATGATTCCAAAAGAAAAGTCAACTCATATTTGTGACAAAAAGTTCTCTGTTATTGACTTTCTGTGATACAAGCCCACGCGTCATTGAGCTTTTCCTGCGTCCAAGCAGCATTTGCAGGGCTTGTGGATGGCAGACATGTCGCTTCTCTACCCGTAACCGAATGCAAATAACGGCAGTACAAGCGATGTGCGGTGGTACCGTTGGTAAAAATGCGCTCAATGGGAGCCTGCTCCAAGAGCATACCCAAGTCATTTGGTATGGCGTTTTTGATGGAGCTATCCGATGAGCCGATGATCTCGCAGGACGCGATAACGTCCCAAAGCGCGATGCGATTGGATAGGAGAAAGACTCTCTTTTCCTCTACCGTTTGCGGAAGCTCGCCGCCAAAAACGTGAGCAAGCGTCCTCCAAAATCGGTTTTGCGGATGTCCGTAGAAAAACCCCACCTCACGCGAGCGCACCGACGGAAAGCTGCCGAGAATGAGAATACGGCTGTTTTTATCAAAGACGGGCGGAATGGTGTGTCGCTCGGTCACAATGGCTCGCCCCCGATCAATCGGACGGTTTGATAGGTGTGATGCACAGCGGGGAGGAAGATCTCAATCACGTCGGCAGTTTTCAGGCGAAGGCTGGAGGTATTGACGCAGGGGTGACAGCCAAGCCACTCCTTTTGCAGCAGATCCTCGTCGATCAAAAGCTGTACCTGATTTTCGTGATCGTTCATCAGCCCCATCACACTGACCGCTCCGGGATGGATGTCAAGGTATTCCTCCATTTTTTGGGGGCTTGCAAAGGAGAGGCGCGCCGATTGGATCTGTGCCGAAAGCTCCTTGGTGCGAAAGGGCTTGTCTCCCGGCATCAGCAACAGATAAAATGCCGTCCCCTGACGGTTGCAAAGCAACAGATTTTTGCAAATGGGTGCCATCAGGCTTTTTTCGATCTCTCTGCAATCCTCCATCGTCTCTGCGGGGGCATGGTCAACGCAGGTATAAATGATCCCAAGCGAGTCCAATTTGTCGTACGTCCGCACCTCGCGCGCTTCTCTGTCTGCCGTATTTTGCGGTCTACCCGTATGTAGCGTCATATGCTTTGATTCCTCTCAAGTCTCATTTTTGAATACCGATTTCATCGGCTACGGCTATATTATATCTCATTGCAGATCGTTTTTCAAGACATGCGCGAAAAAAATTGATTTTAGCAGGTCTTTGGGATTGACAAAAGCTGCCAATTGTTGTATAATAACCTTAAAATAGTACCGAAAGGAACATAAGGCTTATGGAAATTAAAAATAAAAAGATCAACTTTTTGGGCGACAGCATCACCGAGGGCGTGGGTGTCAGCGCAGGAGAAAACAAGTACGTTGAGGTGTTTAAGAGATTGTACGAGCCGGCAGAAGCCAGAAACTACGGCATCAGCGGTACACGCTTTGCACGTCAGCACGTTCCCTACTCCAACCCGCGCTTTGACCTTGATTTTTGCTCCCGTGTTTCCGAAATGGATGCAGATGCCGACATCGTGGTGGTGTTTGGCGGCACCAACGATTTTGGTCACGGAGACGCCCCCTTCGGCTCTCCCGAGGATCGCACCAAGGACACCTTTTACGGTGCCTGCCATGAGCTGATGCGTAGCTTGATCGAGCGTTACCCCACCTCCACCGTCGTCTTTATGACACCCCTTCACCGTGCAGTGGAGGAGCAAGCAAACAAGCGACCGTTGTGTGATTACGTAAACGCCATCCGCGAGGTTGCCGAGATCTACGCCATTCCCGTATTGGATCTTTACGCAACGTCGGGAATTCAACCGCAGCTGGAGGTTCAGCGCAAAGCTTATGCCCCCGACGGTCTGCACCCCAACGACGCGGGCGCCGAGCGACTTGCCAAAAAGTTGGGTAGCTTTTTGTTGGGACTTTAAACTGTCATTAACCGAAAAAGCACTTATGAAGGACGATTTTAAAATCGTTGACATAAGTGCTTTTTTCATTTAAATTTGTATCATCAAGCGCATCCGGATTTTATTCTTCCTTCGTTTCGCGCCGAATTCCAATGGAATCAGGATTGGAATCCTTGCGCAGGCGTACAAACAGAGAAAGCAACGCCTTGCCGTTAAACGGGATCAATGGGTAGAGATACGAGCGTTTTCCGTTGACGGTCTTGTTGGTGGCAAGCAGAACAAGGATTAACACCACTCCCGCGGCAAACCCGATCCACCCCAAAAGCTCAATGAGAACGATCAAGCCAATACGCATCAGCTTAAAGGCATAACCCAGCTGATAGCTTCTCTGCGAAAAATTGGCGATAGAAACAAACGCCATATACAAAATTACCTCGGGGATCAGCCACCCGATATCCACGGCAAAATCACCGAGGATCAAGCCACCCACCACCGAAAGTGAATTGGAGAGCATATCGGGCGTATTCATAGATGCCATGCGCAAGCCGTCGATCATAAATTCCACTAAGATCAACTGCAAAAAGATGGGGATCTTTCCTGTGTTTTCCGGCAAGATAAACGTCAGCCAGCCGGGTGTGATCTCGGGATGCTTGGTCAAAAGGAACCAAATCGGAACCAAAAACAGCGTTGCCCAAAAGACGACGTGGCGCACAAAACGAATATAGGTTCCCGTCAGCGGCGGAAAATAATAATCGTTGGTCTCCTGCATAAAATCAAAGACCGTACTCGGCAACACCATGACCTCGGGAGAATTGTCCATCACGATCAGCACACTCCCCTCCAGCACCTGCGCCGCCGCAGCATCGGGGCGCTCGGTATAGCGGATCTTGGGGAAGGGGTTGTACCACCGATCCTTGACCAGCAGCTCCGCCAAGGATTCGTGTCCCATGGTCAAAGCACCCGTATCAATGCTTTGCAGTTTTTTTTGCAAGCTCTGCACGTATTGGGGATCCGCCTGCCCTTCAAGATAACACAGCACGATGTCGGTCTTGGAGCGCTTTCCCACCGTCATATATTTCATTGTCAAGCGTGGATCTCTGACACGTCGGCGGATCAGCGCGGTATTAAACACCATCGTCTCGACAAAGCCGTCACGGGAGCCAAGCATTACGCGGTCGTTTTCAGGCTCTCCGACCGAGCGCGTGGGATAGGTGCGCGAATCGACCACAATGGCGTAGCTTCCAAAGGTCTCCCCCAGCAAAAGAGAGGTCCCCGAAAGCACCATTTGCATCATCTGTGCGGGATCTGCGGTCACCTCCGCCTCCACGTAGGGCACGTGATGCTCCAAAAACCAACGCGCCGCCTCCTCTCCGTGTTCCTTTCCCTCACTCAAGCCCTTGAGCGACAAAAAATAGATGAGCATTTTATTCATAGCACCGCCGTCCACAAAGCCGTCGATATAGTAAAGCGTCAGCTCGTCCTTCCCCAGATAAATCACCTTTTTGATCAGGTCATAGTTTTGATCCACACGCAATGCCGCATCCACCCGTCGCACATTCTCACGGTAATCCTCACACAATTCCAACATCAAAGCAATTCCTTTCCAAATGATAGAATTACCCTTATTTTCCCCAAGCATTTCCACAAAGATACGAGGAAAAAAATACAAAAAAATACCCCCGCTGACCTTTAAACGGTCAACGGGGGCAATGTGATTTTTATTTTTGATCAACCAACAGAAGCTTCTTCCGCATCCTCGTCGGTGATCTCATTCTCGCGAACACCAACACCGTGGTAGCAATCCATACCTGTTCCGGCAGGGATCAGCTTACCGATAATGACGTTCTCCTTGAGTCCGAGCAGGTGGTCTACCTTACCGCGGATGGCCACCTCGGTAAGCACCTTGGTGGTCTCCTGGAAGGACGCGGCGGAGAGGAAGGACTCGGTAAGGAGCGACGCCTTGGTGATACCAAGGAGGACCGGGGACGTGGTTGCGGTACGCAGCTCGGTCTCGCCGGCGGCGATACGGGCCTCGATGGCCTCGTTCTCCGCACGCACCTCGAGAATGTCTACCACAGAGCCGGAGAGGAGCGTGGTGTCACCCTCATCCTCGACCTTGACCTTTCTCGTCATCTGGCGTGCGATGACCTCCACGTGCTTATCGTTGGTTTCAACGTCCTCACCGCGGTACACCTTCTGTACCTCGCGGATGATATA
>JAGANE010000216.1 GCA_017624395.1 Clostridia bacterium | reverse complement strand
TCTTGCCCGTTTCCTTCATTCTCTTGATTTTTTTTACTTCTTCAATAAAATTCATTATTCCTCCAAAAATTAACAGTCAATTAAATTCGCAACATGATACGACCTCGCATGGCTTCAATCACAAACTTGAAACAATGTTTAATTAAACATCTTTCTTTTTGTATTGCTCAACCATGTCCACAAAATACTTACCAATAGAAGCATTCAATCGTACAGCATCACGCCGCACTTCTGTTGGAAATCCCTTTATCCCGCCATCGGTTTCGAAGCTAATACAACCTTCATAATTGATTTTTGCCAATCCCTTCAAAACACCGCTCCAATCCGTTCCCGGACGGTCCAAATATCTCGAAGTATATGGAATCAAGTGAGTATCAAAGGTTCCGTCTGTATCGTGAATATGCAATACTTTCAAATGCTTGCCAAACGTCAGAATCTCTTGATATTGATCCTTTCCTGTAATGTTGGCATGACCGGTATCATAACACAATCCAAAGCATTCTACACCGGCACTCTCGTTTAATGCCTCAACAAGCCTTACCAAAAAAGAAGAGTTTGATCCGCTACAACACAAAATACGACCTTCAAAAACCCAGTATGCATTTTCGATACACATCACTACGCCGCTTTCTTTTAGAAGATCGGCATAAGTGATAAACGCGTCAAAATTGACCTGAAAATCTTCATCTTCGGTTCTATATGCATCAACATAAATGGGATGAACCACAACATAGCCGCAATCCAATAACGAAGCTACACGAATACATTTTTCAAATGCCATATGAATATAAGCATTCATTTCAGGATTCCCTATTTTCATTGATGGAAAAGGAGCATGTAGCTGATGAAATGTAATACCATTGCACTCTGCCGCTTCTTTATACGGACGGTAATACTCATAGATCTCTTCTACAGTCTTATCAAAAAAGCCATATGTTTCGTTTTTATTGATTTGTCCAATTGACCATTGATCCGACATACCAAGATCAACCGCACTGATTCCAAATTCGGACGCAATGCGATAGCAATCATGAACGTCACCTAATTGAACGATCAATGAATTTTGCATCCCAACTTTCAATTTTATACCCCCATCATGTTTAACTTTCTCAGAAATAATAAAACGAACTGTTCTTCTCAATATCCAATTTTTCCAGCAATCTCACAGTATCTTCACAGTAGCACAATGCTTGAAGCTCTCGCGAGTATGCAGGAAACTGTTTAGATGTCAATGCAAACTGATTTCCCATACGATTAACATAAATATTATTGTCCATTTCATAACCGTTGGGATATTGCAATGTCTTAAATTGATTACACCAAATCATGGAATTGTCAGAGCCATAAATCAAATTTCCAACGACTCTGCAATTCTTTTTTTGATAGTCGCCTCTGCTGCAAAAAAACGACTCGTATCCTTTGTCGGGACGTTGTGTGGTCATGCCGCAGCCCACGTCTCTGCAAACGTTGTTTTGAACGTTTATGTTGGACAAACGGCATTCACTCCCACCGCTCCACAATTCTATGGACCACTCTGTTCTGCAAAAAACATTTCCCTCGTAGCATAGATTTTCCTGATGCGCGTTCAAATCATTGGATTGGGTGGTAATAGCAGTATCATACATCTGATCAAAATAGCAATTTTTAACCGTCATACCGTCACAGCCGCCCCAATTTTCAATGGCGTTTCCGTAACGGGTGCGGTAGTTCCGCCAAGGAAACTCAACGCCAAATAGAACTGCTCCGCCAATAAATTCGAATGAGCAGTTATATACTTGTATATTTTTGCATCCAACGGTTCGAATAGCAAAGCATCCAACGTTTAAAAAATGCAGATTGCTAAACGTCACGTTTTCGGTATATTCACTGTTAAAGATCTTTGTAGATCGCGACAATTCGATTGATGAAAACACTTTTGTGGGATTTCCATTTTTACAGTACAGATAGATATACCCATCCTCACTATGATAATAGGCAAGGTGAATATGAGGGATCTGTTCCGCGCAAGTAAACGGAACGCTTGGAATCTCCTCATAAGTTTCCAGCCCATTGTTGACACCGCAAAGGCGCAATGACACATCACTGTCGGTACATTTCTGGATTTTGATTCCCCATGCCTTGCCGCCGTCAAATACGATGTTGCCAATATCCTGATGCCATTCGATATACTGCTTAAAACGATACAGATTACCGCCAAGATCTTCCCAATCGTCGGTATTGGACGCATCAATTGAACCGTAAAATTTGGGTTTTTCTCCCTGACCGTAAGAAGAATATGACACACCGTTCACAATT
>JAGANE010000215.1 GCA_017624395.1 Clostridia bacterium | reverse complement strand
TTATGGCGCGGCTTAACGACATGAATAACAACCCAAGAACGGCGGATATCATGGAGGTAATGAAGCGCTGGGAGGATGTTCGCGCAAGCGGGTGGCTTACCGAGGAGCGCAAGCAGCTACTCCGCGATGCGGAGGCCGAATACACGTTGCTTATAAACGGGCGCGGAGAATACGAGCTTGCGCGGTGCGAGCAGGTTCCCGTCGGCGGTGAGATCGGAAAAAGCGGTGTCCGCGCGTTTATCTTTGAGCGTAACGGCGCTTCATACGCCGCTATATGGGATGATAAGGGCTGCTCGAGCCTTGAAATTTCCGCCGCTGCGGTGAAGGCGTACCGCCGCCGGGTGGATAGCGGCGAACTGCTCGTTACTGCAACGGGGGATAAGGCGTCGAGTACAGTGGAGGCAAAGGCGTATATCGTCTCCGGGCTCAGTGTTTCCGAATTGAAGCAAGCTCTTGAGGGTGCTATCGTTACCCGTTGAGGTGTCGAGATGCCTCGACACGCGAAAAAGGTTGCGTAGGCAACCTTCATGCCTCCCGGCGGCGGGGAAGCCCCCGCGGGCGAAAACGCCTCCCGGCGAAGGTGCGAGCGAGCATACACAGTACGCTCTGCATGAAAGACATTCGCTACGCGAAGTCAACGCGAGCTTACGCTCGCATACGGTAGTTAAGTTCAAATAATGATTTGTCGGGGAGGCGATAGGCGAGTGACGGATACACCGTAGGGCGGGGAAAAAACTGTTCCCCTTGTAGATCCCGACACTGAGTGTCGCCCTACGGGTTCGACGTACTCAGAGATGACACAAGGGGGCGGTGCCTCGCGGTATCGAACAGATAACATCTAACAAATCATATCTGCGATTCAACAAACTCCCCGAAAAATCCCGTTTAGCGAAAAAACGCGGAAAAACGCCGTACCGCGTGTCAAAGCGAAACCCAAGCGAAGCGCAGGGCGACCGCAAGGCGGACGGATCTCGCGGAGAAGAAAAACATTTTCGCGTGTCATCCTGAGCGAAGTCGAACTGCGAAGCAGTGCGAGGTGTCAGCCGAGCAGGATCTCGGGCGGTCTCCGCTCAGGATGACACGCGGGGAGATTGGTCAAGTTTTTATTGTTACAAGGTGCTACGATAATATAACGAAAAGCCCCGCTTGGCAGTAATGTCATTTAGTTAAGGAATTATGAAAGGCTCTCCCCTTTTGGGAGAGCTGGCGCCGTGAGGCGACTGAGAGGGGAATTCTTTCAAAAAATCCCTCTCCGTCACGCTATCGCGTGCCACCTCCCCCGGAGTGGGAGGCTCCTTTTTCATTAACTTAATGACATTGCCGCAAAAGTGAGTGCTGTTTTTGTATTTGTATGATTCCCAAAGGGGAATGATTGCTTGGAACGATCACGCGCGACGTCTTCCGAGCTTTGCAAAAAAGCCAAACGTCAAGGGCCAAAGCACACCGCCAACGATGACGATCGCAAAATAACGCACCAAACGCGCCCAGGAATCGGCGGGCAGAATGGCGTTGAGCGGAGCTTTGAGTAGCTCCTTGGTGGCAAGCACCAATGCAATTCCGACGAGTGCCTTGAGGATCTGTGCCCACCAGACCGCGTGGGTTTCAAATCTGCTCCATTTGAGATCCACGGTGTAGACGGGAAGAATGCCGAGAATACACCCCATCAAGGTAAATCCATTCTTTTGCGCCTCCTGCAGATTGTGAATGTTTTCTTCCAAATAAACGCTGTCGGGGAAGGGATAAAAGCAGATAAAGCAGAGATATGCCACCATCACGGCGGTCAGCGAAAGGAGGATCCCGTACATCAATCGCGGGTCGTGCTTGGCGCGCTGAAATAGCGGATAGCCTACCAAAACAAACAGCAGTGCAAGCAAAACCGAAACGCCCACGTCCATCGGTGTGTGTACGCCGAGATACATTCTGGAAAGCGGAACGAGAATGCAAAGCGCGATCATCACGGCACGCAAAAGCCTTGGACGGTTCCAGCGCGCAATGCCTGCAAACATTCCCACCGAGGTCTGCGTGTGACCGCTGGGAAAGGAATATCCCGTGGCGGCGTCCTTGGCGGATTCCACGATGGTGAACGAGGGATCCTTGATCCATGGGCGCGGAATACGAAAGAACATTTTTAAAAATTGGTTCAGCACCGTACCCAAAAAGCCGATGCAAAGCAGGTAGTAGCCCTCGTGCTTGTCAAAGCACCAAAAGACGATCAATCCGATTGCCATAAAGAGCGTTTCCTCGCCAAAGAGGGTGATCAGCGAGAAGAAGCCATCCCAAAACGGCGTGCGGAGACTCTCCAAAAAATATAATACCGACATAAGTCTGCTTCCTTTCTTTTACAGCCGTATCCCTTCTGCAAGAAGGGCTTTTTTTAATCCCGCAACGTCAAAATCGACAAACTGAAATCCACGCATACCAAGCCGCATTCCCGCATCGATGTTTTCGGCAACGTCGTCTACAAAAAAGCACTCCTCGGGATCCAGCCCGTAGGTATCAAACAGACGCTGGTAGATGGCGGCATCGGGCTTGTACAGACGATGTACTGCAGAGACGATGTAGCCGTCCAAAAGGCGCATGACCTCTACCGTGCGGTAAAAGGTGTAATACCGAGGACTTGTGTTGGAAAGCAGATAACAGCGGTAGCCGTTTTTCTTAAGCGTTTGTACCAATTCAAGCATACCCTCCACGGGAGTCATATGCTGGTACCAATGCTCAAAGAATTCCACCGTTGCCGCGTGCAGGCGTTGCGGGAGCTTTTCAAGCCAACGGTCAAGCGCGTCTATCTCCTTCAGCATTCCCATATCTATCTTTTCCCAATCGCCCGAATCAAATACGGCGGTTTTTGCAAGTGCAAAGTCGTCGGGGGCAGGGAAATAAGGGGAGAGTACCTTTTGTACGGTAAAATCCAACAAGACCTTTCCTTGGTCAAATACAATGTTTTTGATCTGTTTCATGTCTGTCTCCTTTTCAAAAGTCGTCATTTGAAGGGGGAATGTAAAAGAGTGCAAAGAAATGCCCTCAAAGGTGTTCCAGCTCCGAGATGATATGGGCAATGGCATGCTCGGCGCAGGGAACCGTGATGCGGTCGGCGATCTCAATGACCGACGGAAGGGAATCTCCCACAGCGTAGCCAAGGTCTGCTTCTTTGATCAGCTCAATATCGTTTTCGTAGTTTCCCACGCCAACGGTCAGGCGCGCACGCGCGCCCAAAAGTGCCTTTAAGCGATGTACGGCATCTCCCTTGCCCGTGCCTGCCTTTTGGAACTCGATCCCCCTATCCCAGCTGCGCATGACAAGATAATCGGGGGAAAGCAGCTCCTTGATGCGGGCGGCGTATTCGTCACTGTATTCAAGCGGTGTGCGGAAGAGCCCCTTATAAATGCGTGCGGGCAGGCGTGTGGGATCCAACTCCTCGCCCTGAAAAAGCTCGTATGGGGAAGCATTGCAGGGGCAAAAAAGCACCGATTTCAAATGAGGACACTCGCGCATGACCAAGAGCCCTGCATCGATCAAAGATTCCCCCGACGGCTCGTCAAAAATAAATTCTTTTCCGTCGGGATCGCAAAGCACGGCACCGTTGAGCATGGCAGACCAGGTGTTGGGAATGAAAAAATCCTTCCAAGTCAGCAACCAATCGGGGTTTCGTCCGCTTGCTACCGAAAACAGTCCTCCCTCTGCCTGAAAATAGCGGATCGCATCGCAGTTCTCCTTTGATACCGTTCCGCCGCAGCACAGCGTGCCGTCCAGATCCGACATCAGCAATATTCCATCAAATTTTCCCATTGCGTTTCTCCTTGATATGCGTTCTTCTTATTATAACACAATTATAAGAACATTTTGTGAACGCAGAAAAATTGGTAAAAATGAAACAAAAAATCGGGGAGCCGTACAGGCTCCCCGAAGGATGATGGATCAACAATTCAAATTATTCGTAAAGCTTGCCCATCTTAACGAGTCTCTCGTACTTCGCCTTTGCATTGGCATCTGCCTTAGCAAAGAGGTCTGCAGCTCTTTCCGGGAAGGATTGAGCGAGACGAGCGTAACGGGTCTCGGTCTTGATAAAGTCAACGTAGTCGGCGGTGGGAGCCTTGCTGTCAATGCTCAGCTTGTTGCTCTCCAGGGTAGGATTGTAGCGGAACATCTGCCAATAGCCTGCCTCAACAGCCTTCTTCATTTCGAGCTGGCAGTTCTGCATGCCGCCCTTCAGACCGTGCATTTCACAAGGAGCATAACCGATGATCAGGGAAGGACCGTTGTAGGCTTCAGCCTCCTTGAGTGCCTTGAGCAGCTGGTTCATATCTGCGCCCATTGCAACCTGTGCAACGTAAACGTAGCCGTAGGACATAGCGATCTCTGCAAGGTTCTTCTTGCCGATTGCCTTACCTGCTGCTGCGAACTG
>JAGANE010000004.1 GCA_017624395.1 Clostridia bacterium | reverse complement strand
GTATTTTGGATGTAGTCATCCACCAGCACACGGTTGATGTAAGGTGTGATCACACCGATGGCGGAGGTTACAAAAAAGAGCAATGCGGTAACGGCGATATACTTCCATTCGGGCTTTGCCAGCGCGGCAAGGCGCAACAATGCCCTCTTTTTGGAAACACACCGAGGACAGGTATTTGAGCCGACGGGATAGGGCTTGCCGCATCTTGGGCAGGAGCCGCCACCCGATTTGGTCATTTTGGAAAAATCAAGATTTCCAAAGCGAAGATAATGATTGGCGCGCTTAACGCACTGTCCAAACAAGGTACGATATTTGGCATCTCCGCGCGCAATCAAAATCTGCGCACCGTCGTTTTTGCGCTGATACGAAAGGAATACACATCCAACGCCTGCCGTCACCGTAAATTGCTCGATATTTTCCATCGGCTCGGTGATCTTTTTCTCGCCATCCGCATATACACGCAGCTCACGTTCCCAAAAGCCGACCATACCGCGCACCTTTTGATATGCCTTTTCAGTATCCAGATCGAACGGCAGGAGCAAAAACAGACCGTCCTGTGAAATCTCACCGTCCACTTTTTTCAGTTCTTCCCAAAGCTTTTGATTGATGCTTGCCATTCGATCACCTCCTTACAAATAAAGCTCGATTTTTTTATAGCTTCTGCGATCCAACGCCTCAACGTCGGGGATCTCAAAGCGATTGCCATCCACGTCTAATAAAATCACACGTCCACCGCCTGCGCGAATGATACTGCGATAGGTATCGTGCAATGTAAAGGAGACCTCACCCTCGTCGGTCTGTACCTTCCAATAGGAAAAACCGTAGCGCTCCTTCATTGAGTGGATCTTTCGAATCACGGGAGAATAATAGCGGCGGTTCAATTCATCGGTCAAAAGCTTGTGTGCCTCATCCGCAAACAGTGAAATATTGCGGATAATGCCGATCTCACACTGCTCCTCGTCCAAAACCGAAATAAACTCCCACAAAAGCTCAAACGGAAACTGTCTGCAAAGGAACGCCCGTTGCTCAATACCGTTACACGTGATGTACAAAAAGCCGTTTTTCATGGAAAACGACGCATTTTCGGGAGTCAGCCAAACGGTGACCGAAATCTGCTCCAGCGTGCGCTCCTTGTGCGCCTTCCCCCGTCCTTCGCCCCGCTCTCCTCGCGGCGGCATGGGTGGATGATGGTTCATATGCTTCAACTCCTTTGTAATAACTCTTTCTCGGTATAGATCGGCGTCATTCCCGAATCCCCGCGCTTTTCAGTGCCTCATCCTGCAGGGTAAACAGCATTTTGTAAACGCCGTTTTCCTTTTGTAGCAGTTCTCTGTGGGTGCCGCGCTCTGCTACCTTACCATGCTCGATCACCACCAGCTCGTCCGCATCACGCAGAGTGGACAAACGGTGTGCGATCATAATGGTTGTCTTTCCCTTGATCAGCTCGGCAAGTGCCTCCTGAATCCTGCGCTCGGTCGCCGTATCCATGGCGGCGGTGGCTTCGTCCAAAATTAAGATCTTTGGATTTTTGAGAATGGCTCGCGCAATCGAAACGCGTTGACGCTCACCTCCCGAAAGATCCTGATACCCCACACCGATCCGCGTATGATACGCATCGGGCAGACGCATAATAAAATCGTGTGCGCCCGCACATTTTGATGCCTCTACCACATCCTCAAAGCTTGCATCGGGGCGCGCGTAGCGGATATTATCCAAAATCGTTCCCATAAACAGATAGGTCTCCTGCGAGACGATGGCAACGTTTTGATAAATAGAGGAAAGTGCAAGCTCACGCACGGGATAACCGCCAATGCGGATCTCGCCCTCGTCGGCATCGTACATGCGCATCAAAAGATTGACAAGCGTGCTTTTTCCCGCCCCCGTATGTCCGACAATGCCGAGAATACCGCCATCGGGTACTTCAAAGCTGACGTCGTTAATGATCTTTTTCCCCTTTTGATAGGAAAACGACACGTTGCAAAATTCCACACTGCCGCCAAGCGGATCGGGACAAATGGGGTTTTCGCACTCGCTGACATCGGGCTGTGCATCCATGATCTCAAACAGCCTTTGCATGGAGTTGGAGCAATCGGCGGTACGGTCAATAAAATCGGTAAAGAAATTGAGCGGATCAAAAATCATGTTCAGATATGCGATAAAGGTCAAAAGCATACCGTAGGTCATGCCGCCCTTCCCCGTCATCACCATATAGCCGCCAACACCCCATGCAATGATATTGCCAAGGAACAACAGCATACCTGCCATCGGCCACGCATAGTTGGTAAATAGAGCCAGCTTTTTTTCGCTTTGTGCAAGATTTTTATTTTTTCCCGTAAAGCGATCGATCTCCGCCTGCTCGCGTGAAAACGCCTTGACCACGGGCATTCCCGAAAAGACGTCGGCAAGGAAGGAATTCATTTGTTTGGAATGAGAATACCTTTTTGCATGGAACATTTTTTGCTTGCGGAACAGCCATCGCAAGACCAAAACAAAGATCGGCACGGTGATCACGGTCAAAATCGCAAGCACGGGTTGAATGGTAAACAGCAGCACCGTCAGCACTGCAACCTGCACAAGATTGACAATGAGATACGGCACACCGTCACAGAAAAAGCTGTAAATGGTATTGGCGTCCTCATTGACTTGTGTCATCAGTCCTCCCGTTTGCCGTCCCGTAAAAAAGCTGAGGGAAAGTCTCTCAATGGCGGAAAAAATAGTCTTTTTGAGATCAAACACCATTTTTGCGGCAATATTAGAGGTGACGTAATTATTGACCATGGAGGCAAGCACCTTGCAAAGGCGCGTGCCAATGACAAGAAACAGCACCGTAAGGATCTGCCCTGCAAATTCTCCCGTTCCGTAAATGACCTCGTCATAGAAAAATCCGCTGGAGAAATAGGGTGCAAGAATACTCATTGCCGTCAGCACCGCAAGAGACAGCACCATGAAAACAATGGAAATACGATACCGCAGGAAAAAGACCGAAAAGCGTTGGAAAAGCTTTCCCTTTTCCATACAGTGCGGACAGACACGGCGATTAAGGTCGGGATAGCGCAATCCGCATTTGGGGCAACGCTTGGAAGCGGGATCGTCCTTGGGATCAATCTCAAGCGGCTCCCCCGAGGCAAGCTTCTCTGCATATTTTGCAAACAAAAGCAAGGATGCTTTTCTAAAATTGGTAAAGGAAGAAAGGAACACGGGAGTTCCGTCCTCGCGTTTTTTTGCCGTTAAGCGTCCCGCCGAAAGAAGCTCCTCTACGCAAAAATCCTTGAGATCGGAAATTGGATAGCGATCCAAGGAAAGTACACGAAAGACCTCTTTTGCTTTGGGCGATGCGCCGTGTCGATTTCCATGCCGCTCGGTTACGGCTACGCCCTGCAGAAGGAGCAGCTCGTCCTTATCGGCAAACAGATAAATTTGCGCCGGCATCAATGCTTGATCACGATCGCAAAAAGCGCTCAACAAAAGCCCGTCGGAGCAAACTCCTCGGGTGTTCAGCGCTTCTATTACGGATTTTGGGATACGGTCGATCTCAAACACAGTCTTGCCTCCGTTCCTTTAACGAGCCGGCAAATATGTACCTCCCATGGGGAGGCAGAACCCTGATTTGCGGTTTTGATTGTTGTTTTGATTGTTATTCTGGTTCTTATTCTGATTATTGTTATTCTGGTTGTTGTTCTGATTGTTATTCTGGTTGTTATTCTGGTTGTTGTTCTGGTACTTGTTCTGATTGTTGTTTTGGTTATTGTTCTGCATCATTCAATACTCCTTTGTAATTTAGCATTACAAGGACAGTATGCGACACTTTATTCGCGTTTATACGTGGTTTTTGATTGATATTGATTTTGCATTTCCGAAAAAAGCTCGTAGATCATGGAATAAAACAGCCATATGGCGGCGGCGGAAAGCACAAACGAAATCAACCACAGCCACGGATATTGCAAGCGCAAAAGCGCATCCAAAACGTTGACGGCAGAGGAAGATAGAAACAATATCAAAATAACGGTAAAGCGGTTTGCAAACTCCTTGTGCAAACGTTGTGTGGCATGCTCCGAAAGACGTGCGGCGTCAACACCGCCCTCATATTCCACGGCGGTCTCCGATAGTACCAACGAAAACAAAAGCTTTAGCAACACACCCACAAAAAGCGCGGTTGCCAACACCTCGGCAGTATCCACCAAGCGCACGATCCAAAAATAATGGTACGCATCGGCTTGATAAAGCGATGCCTCCGGCAAAAAACGGCTTAAAAAGGAAGCATTGACAATGATCTGCAACAGGCTGACGCCCCCCAAAAATAGGCAAGCAGCGTGGATCGGCTTTCGATCGGGCAAACGGTCCTTGATCAACCAAAGTGAGAGTACCGTCAGTACCGCAGCAACCACTCCGGGCAGTGCCGCACGCTCATCCACGCGCAGGTTCACCGTAAAAAGAACGGCAATATTCAAAATCAAAAAGGAAATGCGAAAGCGGCGCAGGACAAGCATTTCGGTTTGCGGAAGAATGCTGTCAACATAGCGATCCTCCAGCTGCTTGATCCATTCCCTATCGCCAAGCACTTTTCCAAAATATTTCAAAAACGAGACCAGCCATATCAGCGCAATCACCGCGCCAAGCAATCCGCCTGCCACACGGAACAGATCGATAAACGCATACCAATCAAACGGAAACAGCTCATTTTTGGTATCATGCTCAAAGGAGGTCAAAATGGTCAACTCGGGCAACACCGCAAAGGTGGAACGCAGGATCACAAACACGGTAGACAGACGTATCATTCGTTCTGCTCCCGTTTTTCCCTTGCGCTCCTCGCAAAGCACCTTGCTGCCATGATAGGAGGCAAGCTGATCCAAGCCGACGAATAATTCGCGGAATGCGGGAATCAAAAAGCAGCACTGAAGCACCAACACCACAAAAGAAAACAGCAAAATGCTGACGGGTCGCTCGTAGGGATTCATTTCGGCGGCACGCTCACGCATGACACCGTACACAAGGTATGTACAAAACAGCTCTCCCACACCCACAAAAAGCAGAGTACGAAAATGCTTTGCCGCATCGGAAAGATGTGAATTGATGTCGGCAAGACGAAAAAGTCCGGCACACAGCAAAAGATACCCCAACAGATCGGGTAAAACATCCAAAAAGGCAACCACGGGATTAAAGAGGAAAATGCCCGAAAGCATCACCAACCCAAGCCCCATATGCTTGGGACGCAACCTGTATTCCATCAATTTTTCTCCTTTCCCGACATTGTCGTTTCAACGGTCACTTTACCGTCTTTTCTTTTTTTGTTCGTTTGATTTTCCCGCTTTTCGCGTCTCTTACGCAAAAAATCCTCGGTCTCACGCGTTGCTCGCTCGACGTTTTTTTGCTTGTTTTCCTCATAGATATCCTGAATGCGGTTGACAAAAGCAAATCGGGAGCGCCGCTCGGCTACCTCCTCATCCCCCGCAGGACAGATGTTTTTGGTGCAAGAGATCAAGAGCAACAGGTTGCAAATGATCCACACCAGATCCAAAAGCACTAAGGGAAGATTGAAATATCCTTGGATCGATGCCACAAACGGCATTCTTGCAAGCACGGAGAGAAGCGCGTACAATGCCACAAAAACGGAATTTCGTACAGCGGCGGTAGCGATATGGAGCAAGCCCACCTCTCCCGCAAGCATACGAATGGCGTAAAGCATGGCAAGATTGAAAAAGATCAACAACAGCAGCTTGCACCAATCCAATACGGTCACAAGCGTTTCCCCAAATATCGGAAGCCGCCACAAAAGCAGAGCGTCAAGCTCCCTCAGGGTATCAAACAATGCCAACAAAAGCAACGGCAGAAGGATCCATTTTGACCATGCAAAGGCGCGGTGATAGTGATTGAGCTGCCACAAGCCGTACAGCATCAGGGAATATCCAAGCAAAAGCGCGACACCGCCAAGCCCCAATCCGCTAACCGTCATATACAGTAGAAACGTTACGAGATACCCAAGAAAAAGATACCCAAATCCCATATCGGTAACGCTCCTTTATCAGCCTTGCGAACTGTTTTCGTTACGCAGGCAGCAGTTTTTATATTTCTTTCCGCTTCCGCAGGGGCAGGGATCGTTTCTGCCGATCTTTGCACCGTCGTTGACAACGGTGGTGGAGGAACGGCGTGTGACGTTGACGCGTCTCTGACCTCTCTCCCTTCCCTCTCCAATGGGATTGGCAACCTGCACGCGCTGGATCTGTTGCGCACGCGGCACAACGGAAAGGATCACGCGCACGGTCTTTTGTCGAATATCGTCCACCATGGTTTCAAACAGCTCGGCACCCTGAATACGGTATTCGTTGACGGGATCACGCTGCGCGTAGGATTGCAGCCCGACGTTGCTCTTAAGATCGTCCATAACGTCGATATGCTCCATCCATGCGGTATCCACGTTGCGCAAAAGCACCGCTCTCTCC
>JAGANE010000214.1 GCA_017624395.1 Clostridia bacterium | reverse complement strand
GCTTTTTCAAAAGCTTGCGCAGTCAAGGGCGCGTCGCCCTTGTCGCGCTCCGCAGAGCGCGAACTTCTCCATACGGCGCTTCTCTTTTGCAAGCTTTTCTCTTGCGCCTCCTTCCTGCAAGAGAAAAGCGACTAAGGAGTTTACGCATTTAACAAACGATTGTCTTTTAATAGGGGTGTCAGTCAACAAAAAACGGCAGATCCGCAAAGGACCTGCCGTTTTTGTGTATGCTTTTTTTGAAATTCCCGATCAAGCAGCGGCGGACGATACCATGATCATCAGCACGATGGTAAGAGCTACAAATACCACCGAAAGAACGATCGTTGCGCGCTTGAGAAGCTTTTCCTTGGTGGAGCCGCCCGACTTGCCAAAGAACGTGTCAGTGCTACCGCCCGAAATTGCGCTGGAAAGTCCGTCCGACTTACCCGTCTGCACCAAAATAATACCCGTCATCAGGAGTGCCAACAGAATCAATGCTCCGCCAATAATATACTGTGCAACCATTTTTTACCTCCAAAATTTTACTGCTCGCACCGTCAACCTACGGTGCGTCAATCTTCATACCATTGTATTATACCATACTCTTTTGAAAAAAGCAATAGGATTTTTCAATTTTTTCAATTTTTTTCTTTTTTCTTCTCTCTCCTTGCCAAAAGCGCGCCCAAACGGCGAGACAGGAAAGCCACCAAAAAGACCAACGTTGCGCCCACAAAGATAAAAAGAAGGATGTACGCAAGCATTGCCGCTCCCCAGCCCCATGCCGCCCACACGTCCTTGACTACCAAAAAATAGGTGCTTTGATAGGGGCTCATGTAAAACAGATTGAGGGGATTGGGCGATGCCTGCGATAGCGGCGCAAGCACGAGGTTCAACGCCGTGGCAAGACCAAGCGCCAACAAAAACACCACCGTGGCGGGCAGTACCTCACGCCGCCAGCTTTTTCCGTAGCCGCGTGCATAGAGCAAAAACACTCCCAAGCAGATCATCAGGGTGTGCCAGAGCATGGTGTGAAAGCAGAGTGCCATCTCCGCCCAAAAACGGGGATAGACCATGACAAGACAACCGCCCATCGTTCCAAACAACGCCAAAAAGCGATAAAGACTTTCTTTGATCCGACCTGCGGGCAAAAGTGCCGCGATTGGGCAAAGATACAGCGGCAACGAGCAGAACTGAAACGGAAGAATTCCAAAATCGTAGTGTCCGTCCCATAAAACGAGAAAAGAATACAGCTGCTTATAAAGCTCCAACCAAAGAAAGGAGATGCCAAACCAAAACGTCAGACGATCACAGATCGTTCTCCCGCGCCGCGCGCCAAGGATTGCGAGAAGGACTGCAAAGACAACACAGAACAAAAGCCAGATGAGATGACACCCGCCAAAAGCCAATGGCTTTTCCCAACCCCGATGCGTGGCAAGCAATCCACGGTAAAGCCACTCTGCCCTGCCGTAGCGTAGCAGAAGCCCCAACACCACAAAAATTGCAAGTATTCCCAACAATACCGATGCACAAGTCAGCCGTTCTTTTTTTTGCACGCCTCTCCCTCCCTTATCCGATACTTCCCCTATATTATAACAGATTTTTTTCGACTTGACAAGAGCTTACGCACATTCTTATATCCGTATTTAAAACAGAAATATTTGTTGACAATATTTTGGCTTTGGGTTATAATATAATTACCCAAAATACATAAAAAAGAAAAGGAGATTTTAATGAAAAAAAGAATACTTGTAATGCTGTTATCCGCCTTGCTGGTGGCAAATATAAGTGCGTGTAATTTTGTGCCAGAGAATGAGATTGAGGGAACGTTTGAAAATATTGATACTACTGAATCGAATTTTGAAAAAACGGATAAAAAAATCACAGAAAGCGAAACGAACACAGAGACAATTCCGACGACATGGGAGGGTGCGATCACTTGCAATGGTGTATATCAAAATTCTGCGATAACATATACAGTCAATCAAAATAATGATTTCATCATTCATTTAGCGGACTGGAATGAAGATCATCTTCTTACATCCTTTTCCGCCAAAGACATTGGAAGCTCCAAATACTCCGCGGTAGCGATTGGTATAAACAGAGAACGCGCCTTTTTTCTTCGATACCGATACTATAAAAACAAAATCACCGTAGTAAGTTTTGAAAAGGGTTCCCAAAGTGAAACGGTTGTAAACCTTGACGTTGATGAAGATGTGTATGAGATCAGCGGCAATTTTATCAACGAAAACACCGGATATATATTTGCCTTTAAAGAGGTACCTGAAGGTTCGAGAGGGAGTTTAAAATTATCTAACCTCTTTAAAACAGAAGATGGAGGGCAAACGTGGGATTCAATTAAAGTACAAAACGCACCTTCAATCAGTCTACGTAATTATATCGAATTTGCCAAAATGGTATCCGAGGATACTGGACTCATTTCAGGAGGAATAGGTCCTGCTGACTATGATTTTTGCGAACGAACCTTATTGACAACCGACGGTGGGTTAAATTGGATTCACGTTAATATACCGGAATTGCCACAAGAAGATGATTTACAATGGGCAGAAGTTTCCGATTTTACACAGGTTGATGGATCCTATATTTTAACGATACGGTATGGAACAGCCGAAGGAATTGATGACTTTGCAAAATATAAGTTAATTGACCAAAATACTTGGGTTCGTATCAGCTGATCATAAAGAAGGGCGGCGGAAATTCTGCCGCCCTTTTTGCATATCGGTACGTGCACTTTCCACCATTTACCTCGCCCCTTTATACCTCCCCCGCAAGAAGTCTTTCAAAGCAGAGATCGTCATTGACCTCAAAGCGGACACCCTCAATGTGTAAAAAGCGCTTTTCAACGGCGTTGGTATAAGAGGAGAGCGGACGGTCAAGGGCATTGTCGGATTGTGCGCAGACAAGGATCTCGTCACCGTCAAAGCCGCTGATCATCACCGTGTGATACCAATCCCCTGCCCTGTTGGCGTATTGGATCACGTCACCAAGCTCGGCTTCTTCGCGCGGCACCTCTCTTGCATACGGCCCCACGCCACCGTTCTGCGAGGCAAAATCGGGCGCTCCCGTCATAAAATCGTAAAAATATTCCACACCGCTCCATGCAGGCGCGCGATCCTCCAATGAAATGTAATACCACCCAAAATCACGCGTGTAGTTCATGGTACAGCTCCCCGCAAGTACCGCCTGCGAGATAAAATTCGTACAGTTCCCCCCACGCCCCGTAAAATCGGCAAAGAGCGGATTGCGACTAAGCGCCCATTTTTGCGCGTATTCCACTGCGCGCGCTCGGTTGTAAGGCTTTGTTGCCAGCATCAAAACGCCTCCTTTTTTTGTTGTTCGATACAGTATATGCAACGCCGACAAAAAGGAACGGGGAAAATCCCAAAAAAGGATTTTCCCCAATGTATCATCAACCTTTTGAATTATTTGCCGAAGTATCTTTCCAGCAGACCCTTGAATGCTCTGCCGTGGCGAGCCTCGTCCTTTGCCATCTCGTGGACGGTGTCATGGATTGCGTCGAGGTTAAGCTGCTTTGCCATCTTTGCAAGATCAAACTTGCCTGCGGTTGCGCCGTTCTCGGCTTCTACGCGGACGGTCAGGTTCTTTTCGGTGCTGTCGTAAACGCACTCACCAAGCAGCTCTGCAAACTTTGCAGCATGCTCTGCTTCCTCAAGGGCAGCTTCCTTCCAATACAAAGCGATTTCGGGGTAGCCCTCTCTTGCAGCAACGCGGGACATTGCCAAATACATACCAACCTCGGTGCATTCGCCCTGGAAGTTTGCGCGCAGACCCTCAATGATCTCTGCGGGAGCGTCCTTTGCGATACCGATCACATGCTCGGTTGCCCAGGTCATCTCGCCGTTTTCAACGATCTCCTCAAACTTTTCGCCCGGTGCCTTGCAAAGGGGGCATTTGTCGGGGCGAACGTCGGACTCCACAATTTCTCCACAGATGGTGCATCTCCACTTTTTCATAACTAAAAATCTCCTTTAAAATAAATAATTTTTTAATGTTTGGATTGTCCTTCCCGTTCCCGCCTGCAAGAAGCGGCGCAACGGTGCTTTTTGGTGCAGCTGTCCTTCTTTTCGGGAGGGCATGAGCAGCCGATCTCGCAAACGCAGCAGTTTTGGATCGCAATGTTGATGGGCTTGCCGTTGACCAGCGCGTCAGCCACCTTTTGATGCGCTGTATTTAACAGCATGGTAACGGTGGGACGGGATACCAGCATCTGGCTTGCAACCTCTGCCTGGCTCAAATGCTCCAGATCGTGCAGGCGCAGCACCTCGTATTCATCGGCTTCCAGGATCACCGTCTCAACGTTTTCCTCAATGATCGGTGCAAATTGCCGATGCCGTGGGGTGGAACAGATGACACGTGCTTTTTTGGGTCTTGCCATATCATTCCGCCTTTCGGGATTAGTCGTCCAAGGTATTTTTTATGTTCTTCCCTTTGACGTCTATATTATAGCACAGTTTTTGACATATGTCAATAACTTTTTGAAAAAAATTTTAAAAATTTTTTGAGAATATTTTGGGAAACGACTTGACAGATGCGATGTTTTCGGGTACAATCTTCATAGAGTAAAATTATATGGAAGGATCATCGCCAAAAAATGCAGAATCAACCCCCAAAAACGACAAAACGGCGCGGGAACGAAGGCTTCTTTTGCGTCTTTATGATCATATTGATCCTGTTTGAAATTCTGTTGGTTGCCGCAGTGCTGGCGCGGACGCTTGCAAGCGACACACCGCCCGCCAACGAAGAAACGCAAACCACATCCCCCACGGACACAGCACCTCCCGTCGGAGATTCCACACCGTCCACACCCGTCTTTTCGGGCGGCGTCATTCCCTCGCCTCCCACCCAAAACGCCTCCACCGTCTCTCTTTCGGGCGAGATCGACTCGCAATACGCGATCCTGATCGATGCCGAAACGGGGGAAATTCTGGCGCAAAAGGGAGCGGACGTCAAGTTCTCCCCTGCCTCCATGACCAAGGTCATGACGCTGATCGTTGCCTGCGAGCAGCTGACCGAGGCAGATCTGAACCGCAGGCTTGCGCTCACCGAGGAGATCGTCACCTACGTGACCTCGGGAAATTATTACGGAACCGAGGTTGCACTCCCCCGCGAGCTTAGCGGCATCAGCTGTATCGGGGATTCGTATTATATCAAGGATCTCTTGTACGGCATTGGCGTGATGTCTGCCGCCGATTGCACCTATATGATCGCAAAGGAGGTCAGCGGCTCGGAGGAGGCATTTGTTGCGCTGATGAACCAAAAAGCCAAGGCATTGGGACTGAATGACACGCATTTTGACAACGCCGTGGGCTTTGACAGTGAAACCAACACCACCACCGCGCGCGATATGGCGGTCATCATGGCTTACGCGATGCAAAGCGACCTGATCACGGATATTCTCAAGCCGCGCAGTGAAAACCTCCCCATTCTTGCATACTATCTTGATAACGGCGTGGAAAAAAACTACAAGGTGTGGCTCAAGCCCTCGCTGGAAAGCCGCATGAGCAAATATCCCGCCTTCTCCCTTGATAAGGTCAAGCTCACCGCCACCAAGACGGGATATACCACCGAATCGTTTATCGTCTCTGCCGCCAAGGGCTTGCAGAACGGAAAAACCTACATCGTAGTCCTCGGCAATGCCACCACCACACATACCTCCATTTCCGAAAAATTGAAAGCGACCATGATCGACCTTGAAAAGCTGTATAACCTTTACGTAAAATAACACAAACCGCCCCCGCATTCCCAAAATGCGGGGGCGAGATTTTTGGGGGCGTGTTTTTTGTCAGAAAACTTTTGAAAAAGTTTTCCGACACCTTTCAAAACTTTCACTGAATTTGGGTGAGTAACCCATCAATGTATAGTAGACATACGTATTCCATCTATTATTGATCATAGGTGAGGGTTGATCCAAAGTGCAATTGGGTTGGGATATCCGTAACCCAAAGCCTTTTCGTGCCAAATCGCTGAAGCATAATTTGGCAGTCAGTGTGTGGTTGCGATGCGAGACTTGTCGTGTCGACTTTATTCGGGATCGTCAGCCAACTCGGCGGCGTATCTCGAAAGTGCTGATTTAAATGTGGAAAGGGTATCTTTATACTCACTGCTATATTTAAAATTCTTAAAATATATATGACATGACGATAATACGTCATAATACATGGTTAATGTTTCATATTTCTCATTTGTTTCGCTGATTGCTTTCAAATCTTGATTCGCCGCGTCAAGATGCTTTTGAAGATCATCAAAAACCTCCTCATACTCTAACATTTTCACCATAAATTCAATACCCTCTTTGTATTTAACGATGGTCCATTTTAAATTTACGTTGGTGCATTCTCTGCCAAAAATGTGAAGGTAAGCTGCCTTAATATCCTCTTGAGAACGATTCATCACCACGGAATAATCCTCAAGTGGAAAGTACAGATAATCAATATTATCGTATGCCTGATAAAGATTTTTATTTTCATAAGCAAAAACCCTTGCTTTTTCTATTTCGTCCATAACATAATAAACGATATCCCGTGCTGCGTCCAAGGACAAAATGACATCACTCACCCGTTC
Organism: Clostridia bacterium; assembly: GCA_017624395.1. Lineage (GTDB taxonomy): Bacteria > Bacillota > Clostridia > Oscillospirales > CAG-272 > UMGS1865. The sequence goes on along the minus strand of JAGANE010000214.1, from coordinate 3,753 downwards.
TTCTTCGGTTTTGGGTCTTGCCGTTGTCGTTTCGGCTTCGGTCGTATTTGTCGTATTTTTTTTATTTTCAGCATCCGTGTCTTCGCAACCAATCATCAAAGCAATACAAGACAAAAACATCGTTAGAACCAAAAATACCGAAAGTAATCTTTTCATTTTTGTTATTCTCCTTTTCATTATAATCCATACCTCGCAAACATATTGTTTTGGTTAGGGTTCCAACTTATGGGAACCATGTTTATTATACCATAAACGCCGTACGTTGTCAATACTTACGTATTTTATCTCGCAGGTACAACGAAAATTTACACAAAATGGTTGCCCGTATGAACGGAACGTCGAGGACGTCGTTCCCTACGGTTGCATATAATCTCAAGGTAGGGGCGTGCATTGCACGTCCGCAAAAAAATGGACGACAATGGTCGCCCCTACTATCGTCTTGATGGAGAAACGGTGGAATACGTGTGTCCGTTTTCAATGGAGGGTCACAATCAAAAATGCAGTGAAAGTTCTTGAGAGGGGAAAACGTGCAAGCACGTTAGGGGGAACTTCTTTCAAGAAGTTCCCCCAAGAAAAGCAGCCGTCACGCCATTTTTTGGATATGCTCGGTAATATAGCGCTCCATGTCCACATCCGAGGAAAGTCCTAAGGACAGGGCAAGCTCGGCGTGCAAAAAGCGCTTGGCATTTTCGGAATAAAACCGCTCGGTATCCGAGATCCGCGCGGATCTTGACCTTGACGCCAGCGTATTGACACGCAGGTAGGCGGTTTTGATCACGCGCACCCATTCCACGGGGTCGTGCTTTCCCATGGCTTCCTGATATTTTGCACGCAACAGCTTTGGGTTGTTCTCGTCGATCACACGCACAAAGGGGATGCGATCCAACAGCTCCTCCGCCTCCGCACGGCTGAGCAAGCGGCGCAAAAAGACGCGGTCGGAGTCCACGGGAACGTAGATCACGCTGTTGGAATTTTGCAGGGGCGTGATGATATAATAGCGTCGGTCAGCGGGCATGCCTTCCAAGGGTGCGACCTGAATATCAACGATTTTACAGATCCCCTCCAATTCGTGAAACACGTATTCTTCCCGCAAAAACATACCCACGCCCTCGCTTTCGATCCTTTGAAAAGATACTATTCTACTAATATTTTACCACAAAACCGAAAAAAATGTAATAGGCGTTTTTCACAAAATTACTGCTGTGGCACAAGGGCAAAAAACACAAAATCGGTGTTGCCGTCATTGATCAGCGTATGGAACTGCCCCTTTTGACAGTAGTGGCAATCGCCCGCCAAAAGCATTTCCTCCACACCGTCGGTGATCACTTTTCCCTTCCCCTCCAACACGTAGATGACCTCGGACGAGGTGGCATGCTGATGCAGACCGATGCTCGCCCCGGGGGCAAGACGTCCGCGCAGGATCTTGTTTCGTTCATCCACCAGCATATTTGCTTGCAACTCGCCCTCACCACCGTTAAAATGAACCAGATGCGTGACGGGTAGATCGTTAAAATTGATTTTCATATAAAACTCCTATGTAAATAATGATGGAAAGTCTTATTCCTCAAAAATATTTTTGACAAGCACCGAGCAAAACGGGACAACGCTTGTATATCGGCGGCAAAAAGGAATTAAAATGGGATATAGTTTTTTGAGTTTTTTCTCGTTCACAATGATCTGAATACATTCCTTATCTGCTTTTTTATCAAATTGATCTCTCATCGGGAGTACGATGTCGGCAAAGTAAACCGTATAAACCCCTCTGCCCCTTTTGCTCATAACGGAAGAACACCCCCAATCGGAGATATCCTCCCACCGAAATGACCGACACCGCTTGATGCGTATTTTACGGCTCTCGCGGATACCGTCGGCATCAATGGTCAGTTCATATCCGACCGTCAATAAAAGAACGTAGCCAAAAAAGAAGATTCCCACCAAGCAAAAAACGATCAAAAAGAACTCCTTCAAGTCTTTGGGCGGTGCAATTTTACCATTTTGAGCATGAATGAAAAAAGACCCGATAAATCCCAAAACAAAAATACTCAAAATCCAGCCATATAAAAAGATCTCGCCTACCCCGTTCTTGATCACCAGCCGACGATCCTCTTGTTTGCAGCGCATGGTATTCTCCTTTCTTTTTATCAATTCATTTACCGCGGTAGGACTCCACCTCCAAATATTGACGGCAATACGGCATAACCACCGTCAGGACATTGCGATCCACCTCTATTTGACCGCAGATCAATTGCATACAGTGCCTGTTCAACGCTTTGATTTTTCGCGGTCCTAAAACGCTGATCGGATGATCGGAAAAATACAACCGATAATGTCCTACTGGATTGGGAAAGTGCTTTCTTGGATCCTTAAGGGAATAAGTATATCCCCAATCCTCAATTTCTTCCCATTTCCAAAAACGTTGTCTTGATTTTCGCAAAGGGCTTTTTTCAAGAATGCCTTGAGAGCTTAAAACCAATGCATGACCGTAATAAGTTATAAAAAGGTATAATCCCATCCCAAAAAGCGCCCCCCAAAAAAGGAATACGATGGAATAAAGGAGTAAGCTATCTCCTGTAAGGGGAACCGCAAAGCATATCAAAAGAATGATAATTAACGAATCTATCATGATTAGTAAGCCGCATATGGCTTGTCCAAGCTTGTCCTTTAATATCAAATTTTCATTTTGACGTTCTATTCTCATGCTGTACCTCCTATCTACTTTCTTTCAGTATATCATAAAAATCTTCCGCTGTCAACCAAAAAACACACAGAAGGAGGAAAACCTCTTGTAAGCGTTTTTCCTCCTCCATAAATTATTCTTCGTCTTCCTTGTCGTCCTGCTTTTGTGTCAGCTGAGCTTGCAGCATCATGTCCTTGACCTTCATCAGTCTTGTCGTGTTGCCGCGCTCGTTTTCGTCCAGCTTCATTTTGATGCTCTTGATGGTGGCAAGATATTGCGGCATCAAAATATATTCCAGCGCATTGACACGCCGACGCGTGCGTTCAATCTCCTCCGCCAACAGCTGCGCCGTTTTTTCCAGCTCTGCCATGCGTAAAAGGTCCTCCAAAATGTCGCCAAGCTCACGCAAAGAGCTGTCCAGCTCTCCCGAGGTGAATGCCATGCCGTAATTGTAGCTGTCACTGTTCCCCTCGGATAGCACGCGCATGCGGAATTGCGGTACCGTTACGCTCATCACGTTTTTATAGTCTACCTTTAATTCACATTCCTTTTTGGGACAGATCAACGCCTCCTCCAGCATCTTGGGACTGCTGACCGCGCTTGCAACCGTGAACGAGCCGTAGACCTTGGACAGTGCCGCCTCTACACGCTCACGCAAAGCCTTGTCCTCGCGTACAACGTCCAAAAATTGCTTCATCAGCTCGTCGCGCTTGTCCTTGAGCAGCTTGTGCCCCTTTCGCGCCGTCTGATACCGCGTCTGTATCCGCTTCATCTCCATGCGCGTCGGGTTGACTCTCAATTCAGCCATCGTTTCACCTCCTTGTTTTTCCGAGGCACTGCCTCGGACTCTGCCTAAGAAATCTTCACTTTGTCTGCGGTTTCTTGTGGTAATTGCTTCATCGTAGTATGTTGTAACATCTAAACGTTTACATTTCTTCTTCCCGCGAGATCCAAACCGCTTTGGCGGTTTGCCCTTCGGGTTTCGACTACGACCGCCCGTGTCATTCTGAGCGTAGTCGAACTTTCGTGCTTGCACGAAAGCGCGCGGCGTAGCCGAAGCGGAATCTCGGGCGGTC
>JAGANE010000213.1 GCA_017624395.1 Clostridia bacterium | reverse complement strand
GCCGTTCAGGGGATATTCGGTCTTCATACTCGCACGGATCCCCTCTGCCTCAAGCGTGGACGAAATATACTGATTGACAAACAGTGTATCCTTGTCATGACCGTAAACGTAGTTTCCGAGAGAGGAAAGCAGGCGGTTGATGTTGGGAGGACAGCAGGAGCAGTCAAAGCACTCCTTTCTTTGCGTGATGGGGAATCTGCGCTTGCCGTAATCAAGAACGATATGCTCCAAGAGGTTGATCTCCAAGGGATTCTCATAGAAAAATCCCTTGCCGTTCATCGAAAGGCCCGACAAAACACCGTTGTAAAGCACGCGTTCCGTAATATCGGCATACTTGGCGTCGTTTTCCAGCTCCAGCATCGCCTGAGCAAAGAACATCAGACCGATCCCCGCGCAGGTCTCGTTGTATGCAGTATCGTTTGGCAGATCGTAAGCACGGGTAAACGCCTCGCCCGTGTGGGTGGAGCCGATTCCGCCCGTAACGTACATTTTTTGGAGGGTAATATCATTCCAAAGACGTTTGCAGGCGGCAACCAGTGTCGGATCCTCGGTCTGCTTTGCCAGCCTTGCCATTCCCGTATAAAGATAGACCGCACGCACGGCGTGTCCGACTGCTTCCGATTGCTCTCTGACAGGCACGTGAGATTGATTGTATGAAAATTGACGGTCCTCCTCGGTGCCGCGGATATTGATGAAATGTGCGGCAAGATCCAAAAATTTGCGTTTTCCCGTGTGGGTGTACATTCTCAAGAGAGCAAGCTCGATCTCCTCGTGTCCCGGGGAGAGAAAGCTTGCGGATCTTTCATCCACAAAGACCTTTTTGATGTAATCGGCATAGCGCTCCATGCAATCCAAAAAATCGGTTCTTCCCGTTGCCTCCGCATATGCTACGGCTGCCTCCATCAAATGCCCCGCGCAGTATAGCTCGTGCTTATCTCGGTTGGTAAAGCGGTTCTCGGGCTCGCAGACGGTGTAAAAAATGTTAAAATATCCGTCCTCGCCTTGATGCTCCTTGATCCTTGCCACAAGGGATTCCACCTTTTGCAGCAGCGCGGGATCCTCATGCTTTTTCAGGATATAGCACGCCCCCTCCATCCATTTGGCAACGTCACTGTCCCAAAAAATGTGCGGCTTTTTTTCGTCACCCTCCCGATAATCAAAGTTGAATGCGGCAATTCTTCCCGTATCGTAAAAGCGGTCATATACCGAGTGGATCGTTATTTTACGATTTAATTCTTCCTTTTCAAACAGGTATCCCGAGGTGAGATCGACCTGTGCATACGAAAATGTTTTCATGATATTTCCTCCTGATTTTTAGCAATTATCTTGCTTTTTGATGGGGGATGCTGTATAATATTATACAGGATATTGACCTGCAAGTCAATTCTCAAAAAACGATAGAAGGTAAGAAAAACCGACATGAATCTGTTGCAAAACAAAAGCATTTCCTTTGTGGCGGCGGGACTTTTTAATACCGATACGGAATGGATCCACCCCGAGCGTGTTGAAAAAACCTATGAGATCATCTATGTCACCCGCGGCGAGGTGTTTTTGGAGGAGAACGGGCAGTCGCTTCATCTTTTGGAGGGACAGCTTGTGATCCTCAAGCCCGACACCCTCCATAGGGGCACAAAAGTGACGCGTGACGTTTCCTTTTATTGGGTGCATTTTTCGCTTGACGGGGGGGAGCTTCCGTTTCAAAAGCGTTTTTTTGAGCGGTTTGAAAGCAAGGCACTGTTCAAGGAGCTGTTGCATTGGAGCAATCTTCCCACAGTTCCCGCATATCTGGTCAATGCAACGCTGGTGCATATTCTTTCGGAGTTCTGCTTTCTCTCCGAGGAGGAGGCATGCAAATACGATGAACGCATGGAAAGGATCAGAGAATGGATCCGCATCAATGTCGACGCCAACCTCAAGGTGGCAGCCGTTGCGGCGCATTTTGGATATTCTCCCGACCATATATCAAGGCTTTGCAAAGCCAATTACGGGATCGGGATTGAAAAAATGATCAACCGCTTTTTGATGGCAAAGGCGCGCGAGCTGTTGTGCAATACGGGAAAATATGTCAAGGAGATCGCGTCCGAGCTTGGATTTTCAAACGACAAGGAGTTTATCGGGTATTTCAAATATCACGAGGGCTGCTTTCCCACGGAGTATCGCAAGCGCTTTCCCATGACGCATATGAACCGAAAATAGGGCATCCCGATATTGACATGGAGATTCATTTGTCGCTTGATTTTGCAATCTTGCATATTTTTGCGCGAAAGATTTTCATAAATACGCAAAATCGACAAGAAAATCAAAAAAATCTTTTTAAAATGAGCAAAAATATTCAAAAAACACTTGCATTTTGTTTTTGAGTATGATATAATACAACCGATAAAACGGCAGGAGCAGTACAAAAGGCAAGACGGCTTTTGGATCCTGCAAAAAAATTTGGAGGTATTATCATGGCTAAAAACAACATTGTCGATTGGAAAACCATTACAAGCTTTGTCATTGATTCTTTTGTTGGATACGGAATTCCTCGCGCCGACGCTGAGATCTGCGCCGACGTTTTGCTGGAGTCCGATAAGAGAGGAATCGAATCTCACGGCTGTAACCGCTTTAAGCCCGTATATCTTGATAGAATCAAGGCGGGCATTCAAAATCCCGTAACCAACATCACCGTGGTCAAGGATACCGAGACCACCGCAGTTTGGGACGGCAATCACGGTATGGGTCAGGTCATTGGCTACAAGGCAATGAGCACTGCCATTGAAAAGGCAAAAAAATACGGTATGGGAATGGTCGTCGTGCGTAATTCCTGCCACTACGGAATTGCAGGCTACTACACATCTATGGCAACCAAGGCAGGCTGCATCGGCATGACGGGAACCAACGCCCGCCCCACAGTAGCTCCCACCTTTGGCGTAAAGGGTGCCTTCGGCACCAACCCCCTTACGCTTGGCGTTCCCACCGATGAGGCGTTTGATTTCAACTTTGACGCGGCTTCCTCCACCTATCAGAACGGTAAGCTGGAGTACTATGCCCGTATCGGCAAGGACGCTCCCGCAGGCGCATTGGTTGGCGTGAACGGCGAGGCATACGAGGGAACGGCTGACGAGGCTCTGAAGACAATGGCACGCGGCGAGGCTGCGCTCTGCACGCTGGGCGGCCCCGGCGAGGAAGGCTGCGGATATAAGGGCTATGGCTTTGCAATGTTCGTGGAGCTTCTTTCCGCTGTTCTCGCAGACGGTCACTACGGTCAGTATCTGACCGGCAAGGATGAAAACGGAAATAAGCGTCCCTTTGGTCTTGGTCACTTCTTTATTGCCATCGACACCGAGCATTTCCTTGGCGAAGAGGCTTGCCGCAAGAACGCCGGCGATATCATCCGTGAGGTTCGCTCCACGCAAAAGGCTCCCGGTGCCGATCGTATCTACACCGCAGGAGAGAAGGAGTATGAGACGCGTCTTGCACGTCACGCAGGTGTTCCGATCAACGAGTCGGTGCAAAAGGAGTTTATCGCCATTCGCGATGAATTGGGCCTGACACAGTACAAGTTCCCCTTTGAGGACTGATCACAGAGGTAAGAGAACATGAATATCAGAGAAGAATCGCTTCAAAAGCATTATGAATGGAAGGGCAAGATCGAGGTCGTTTCCCGTGTTCCCGTGGAGGACAGACGCGACCTTTCCCTGGCTTACACGCCCGGAGTTGCCGAGCCTTGTCTGGAGATCCAAAAGGATATCAATAAATCCTACGAGCTGACACGTCGCAGCAATCTTGTTGCCGTGATCACCGACGGTACGGCAGTGCTTGGCTTGGGTGACATTGGGCCCGAGGCGGGAATGCCCGTTATGGAGGGCAAGTGTGCGCTGTTCAAGGCGTTTGCCGACGTGGACGCATTTCCCATTTGCATTCGCTCCAAGGATGTGGACGAATTGGTGCGCACCATCTATCTCATTTCGGGTAGCTTTGGAGGCATCAATCTGGAGGATATTGCCGCACCGAGATGCTTTGAGATCGAGCAAAAATTAAAGGAGATCTGTGACATTCCGATCTTCCATGATGACCAGCACGGAACCGCAATTGTCGTTGCCGCCGCACTGATCAACGCGCTCAAGGTAGTGGGCAAGCAGCTGGGAGAGGTCAAGGTTGTCATCAATGGTGCCGGCGCCGCAGGCTGTGCCATTGGCAAGCATCTGTTAAACATCGGTGTCAAGCATCTGACCATGGTAGACCGCTTTGGCATCATCTGCCGCGGTATGGAGGGGCTCAATTCCGCACACGCAGAGATTGCGGAGCTGACCAACAAGGAAATGCAAAGAGGAACGCTTGCCGATGCCATGAAGGGCGCAGACGTCTTTATCGGCGTTTCGGCTCCCGGCATTGTCAGTGAGGAAATGATCCAATCCATGAACAGCGATCCCATTGTATTCCCCATGGCAAATCCCACGCCCGAGATCATGCCCGATCTTGCCAAAAAGGCAGGCGCGCGCGTGGTGGGCACGGGACGCTCGGATTTCCCCAACCAGATCAACAACGTGTTGGCATTCCCCGGTATTTTCCGCGGTGCGCTGGATTGCCGTGCCTCCTGCATCAATGAGGAGATGAAGGTGGCAACCTCCTTTGCGTTGGCATCATTGATCTCCGATGAGGAGCTGAGTGAGGACAACATCATTGCCCCTGCTTTGGATAAGCGTGTGGCAGAGGTCGTGGCAAAGGCTGTGATCGAGGCGGCACGCAAAACGGGTGTTGCAAGAATTTAAATCATTTCCATCGGATACAAAACTCCGCCCGCCGTCGTATGGACGGCAGGCGGAGTTTGTTTTGCGGTTTTACAATGATTTTTCAAATTTGCATCAAGATCACACCAATATTTAACGCTTATTATGTTCGACAAATTGGGATTTATCATACCCATCAATATCAATCCAATGGAATACCAAAAAGTGAATTGCTTTTTGCAAGTTCTTTTTTTATCACCGATGCAAGCAATGGCCAATTGTACCATAATTCTCTGGGTGGTTCTTTTCCTTTATTGATAAGATTCTGATCATTAAGTACTTCTTTGGTTATATATATATACCATTCTTGCCTTTGTACTAAATTCATAAAGTTAATACATGCCTTATCATTGTAAAAATAATAGCAATTATATGGACCATAAAACCATCGTTTCCCGTTTTCATCGACCATATCACCAAGTTCAAGTTTATCGAATCTAAAATTGTATTCCGTTAATAGAAAAGCGAAATACTTCATTAAATTCTTTTCATCATCGCAACAAATTTCATTTGATTTTCTATTGAAATAATATG
>JAGANE010000032.1 GCA_017624395.1 Clostridia bacterium | reverse complement strand
GGGGATTTCGCTCTCTGCGGAGAGCGAGGAGGGCTTCGCGCCCTCCACCGCGCAAGCTTTTGAAAAAGCTTGACCAAAACTTTTCATTGAAATGACAGTTCGTTAGAAGTTACAAATTCCTTAGCCGTTGTTTTGAGCTTCGATGCAGGCATCGATCACAAGCACCACCGAGAGCGCCGTGACGGGATCAATGGCAGGATCCACGTAGATCTCGTATGCGTCTCCAAAGGTAAACCATTGCTTGGAAACCGACACAATGGTCTTGCTTCCCGACGTGATCTCGTATTCGTGATCAAAGAAATCGCCGTGCACACGCCAGCCAAGCCCCGCAATGGAGTATTCCTGACGGAAAAAGGTGAATTCCTTGACGACCTCTGCAAAGGGCACGTTGTCGCGCAGGATCTCATATTTGGGCAAAAAGGAAAACACCTTTTGACGTACAAAGGCAAGCTCGTTGCCCGAAAGGTCACACAGGTGCAGCTTTTTTCCCCAGCTGAATACCTCACCCTCCACGTAATAGGCATCGCCGCCGTTTTCATCGTATACCGTAAATTTATCCCCCCACGAAAACACGCGTTGCTTTAAATAAAATCTCATTTCGGTCGTCTCCTTACCGTCTTTTTTTCAATCGTTGCTTTCTATGATCCAGATTCCACCGCGTCGGACGTCGATCAGCGCACAGTTTCCCGTCAGCTCATTGGAAACGGCGTATTGATACAAGCGCGAAAGCTTTGCTTTTTTCAGCGGATATTTACACCCCTCCACAGTCACGCCCCGCACACTTTCATCGGCGGCGATCAAGGAAAGATAACGAAATCCTCCGCGTGGGATCAGCGTGCTGTTGTTGCGCAAAAAGCGTGCGCGGTTCTGTCCGCTGGTAAAGCAGGCGTGGATATGCTTTTTGTCAAGCTCCTCCAAAATGGCAAGCGAGGAAAGCGTATGATCCAAGCGCCCCTCCAAGCCACCGATCAAAACAAGCTCGGTCGCCCCTCTTTCCAGCGCGATCCGCACCGCAAGCTGCGTGTCGGTATCGTCCTTCTCGGCAGGCACACGGATCAGCTCGGTTTCCTTTGACACGTCTGGCTCCCCCAGAGAATCAAAATCGCCCAATAAAATATCGGGCACAACGCCAAGCCTGCGCGCGTTCAAAAGCCCTGCATCGGCGGCAATGACAAGATCCCCCTCAACGGGCTTTTCGGTGATATTCTCGGGGCGGATCTCTCCGCCCGTGTAAATCAAAGCTCTCATTTTTGAATAATCTCTTTGACGATCGGGATCAGGTTTGCGGCAACGGTAGCATGACCGTCACGCAAGGGATGCAACGGCTCTACGGGGATCCAGCCGTTGGAATCGATATAATGCACATGACAGCCGTTCTTTTGGTTGTACTGCGCAATCATCTCTCCAAGCTCCTTATGAAAGGCTCCGCAGAAAGCAGAAAGCGAAATGACCGTAGCATTGGGATTGTACGCACGTACCCGATCAAGAAGCTCTGCATACTTTGCAAGATACACGGCGGGATCCTTACGCTGATCGTTGGCACCGTGATTGATCATCACGTAATCGGAGGGCGCGTGCGTAATGGGAGAGCCGTCAAAATTAAAGTTGTACGACACGGGAGCCTCGGGAACCTCTCCCATACCCGATCGCGTTACGCCGACCGCGCCGTATCCCATGAATACGGGGCGCAGATCCAACGCCTCGGCGGTTCTCCATGCATAGGTGGCGCAAACGTCGTCCAAGAACACACGTTGATCCTGTCCGTTATAGGAGAGAAGCTCGCCGTCGTAGGCAAAATCCATGTCGATCAGCACACCCTCGGTGATCGAATCCCCAACGAACTCAATCACGGGACGCTCGTCGGCAGGGATCGGGATCGGCTTTTCGGTCTGCACACCGACAAAGGAGACCTTGCCCGTCAGCGGTGCGTACCAGCGGCGGTCGTTTTCAGTCCCCCCCTTGTAGATGATGCGGCAGATATGCTTGCCTTCATGTTTTGCGATGATGCGCAAATGGTTGTCGATCACCGTCTCAATCATGTCTCCGCCGTCTATCTGTACCCACAAATGCAGGCGCGGCTCGGCATTTTGAAAAACGTCAAAATGTGCAAGAGCCATGT
>JAGANE010000212.1 GCA_017624395.1 Clostridia bacterium | reverse complement strand
GTCCGTGAATGTGGAATTTGCGTGATATTGCGGATAGATTGCCGAGCAAGTAGTACCGATTGTGATGTTTTCAAAACTGTATCCTTCGGCATCGGTTCCCCCCACCTGCGTAACCAGCGCGTTGTCGCCGCAGTATACAAAGCAATCCTTAACGGTTCCGCTCTCTGCCGTGGTGGTAATACCGTCACTGGTCATCATCGTGGAAAGAATTTTGACGTTTTGCACCGTACAGCTTCCGCGATTGATATTCAAATTGAAGCGTCTGGAATCCAAAATTTTGATATCCTTCACAACACTTGAATAGCCACCGATCTTTACCATATGTTCGGAAGTTGACGTGGCATTGTCAAAGCCGTGCTCCGACTCATGATAGATCAGCGACGCGGGATCGAGAATAGCTCCCCTGCCAAAAATCTTGATTGCATAGGACACATTAGCATTGCTGTTATCCTGCGGTGTTACCACACGAGCTGTCAGCACCGCACCGGGGGCAATATAGAGCTGCGTATATGCCTTGCTCATGGTCAAAATGCCGTTTTCAAGCGTTGCATTGGTATTACTTCCGATGGTCACCTGATTCCATCCCTCAACGTAAATGGTATCGGTGTCTCCTTTTTGAGGCGCGTCGGTCTCGGGCGCGTCGGCAAACACGGCAAGCGCGGTGTTCACGTCATTGTCGAGAATAATTACAAACTGTTCGGGCTTGGTCAACGTAACCGAAATGACGCCGTCGGCATAGGTGGAAGCAAAGCCCTTGGACGTAGGCACAACAGCGTAGGTATCAAAATCGCGGTTTACCTTGACGTGTACCGTCACAGGCGCACCGGAGAAAGCAAATTCACAGAATCGGCGATTTACATCTCCACCGTCAAAACGATTCTGATAGAAAAATGCCTCAGTTTGATTATAAACGACGAGGTCTGCGCTCTTTCCGCTCTGCGAAACGCTGACAGAATACATATAATCACGTGCGATCTGCTCGGGGTACTCGGGATAGGTAATCAGCTTACTGTTTGCATACCAAATGCTATCTGCGTGAACCAGAATATCGTTTCCAACAAGATTATACAGACTGATAACCTCATTTGCAACAGCTATTTCCGTATCGGTAGCATCATCATCGGATAAAATTGCATCGGCAACGTCTTTGACAGATCGAGACAATTGCTCCGAATAATAGTATGTTCCGTTGTTTTCCAAATAAGAGCGCGCAATGATCTTTGTACCGTAGGATTCCGCAGGAATATCCGTCAATACTGCATTGAACTCATAATACTCAGCAGTTTCTCCTGTCAAGTTTTGAGCGGGAACCACGCGAACACTCTCAGTGGATACAGTAATCTGCTCGTTGCTTCCTACCATAGATTGCGGAATTAGAAGAATACCGAACTCCGCATCTTCGGCAAGTTGAAGTTCCGTGTTTTTATAAAGCCTACCAACGAATTTCAAGCCTTGCACGCCTGTGGTTCTGATTGCGGCACCTTCAACCGTCAAAAAACTACTCGATTCCGAAGCATAAGCAACGGGCAACACACCAAATGGGAATGAAAGAGTCAGCAAAGCTGCCAAGAGGTTCAATAAAATTTTTTTGGCCTTCATAATCAGTCTCCTTCTGCTTTTTATCAATAAATATTCGTCCAATTTCCATCCC
>JAGANE010000031.1 GCA_017624395.1 Clostridia bacterium | reverse complement strand
GCGGGGGAGATTGGTCAAGTTTTAGTTGTTACAAGGTAGGAGGGGCGTATGGAACATATAAAAAAGCTTCAACGACTGAAGATTGAAAATGGCAAGCATTTGACCACCGAGATCCACACTGTATATAAAGATTACCCCTTGCATTGGCATCATTTTTTTGAACTTGAGCTTGTTCTCGCGGGCAAAGGACAATACGTGGTCAATGACATTGAATACAATATTGAAAATCATAACGCCTTCTTTTTTTCCACCACAGACTTTCATTATCTCAAGGTGGATGAAGTAACAAAAGTGATCAATATTTCCTTTGATGAAGAATCGGTGGACGAAACAGATCTGGGTTTGCTTGTTTGTGCGGAAACACCGAGAGCATATACGCTGACCAAGGACACCTTGGAACGTGTAAAATCTGCCGCAGAGCTATTAAAGCATGAGTGTGACACGGGCGGAGCCTGCCAACGTCAGCTTTTACAATATCTTTTGACCTCGGTTCTTCGCCACGAGGGGCATCAACCGCTCAGTATCATCAAAGGCGAGCATTATCGAGGAATCAAAAGAGCAATCGTTTACATGGAAATGCATTTTCAAGAAAGGATCACGCTTTCCTCGCTTGCCGCCGAAGCGGGATACCATCCCACCTATTTCAGCGAGCTGTTTAAGCGAGTGACAGGAGAAACCTACACGGATGCTCTTACAAAATTGAGGGTCGGCTATGCTCGCACGCTGCTTGCCAACGGATGCTCGGTATCGGATAGCTGCTTTATGTCCGGATTCGGTTCTCTTTCGGGATTTTCCGCAGCATTTTTCAAGCACTGCCACATGTCACCCAAAGCATATCAAAAAATACATCACTCCAAAACGGTATCTTTTACAGAGAAGCTATCATCGACAAAATAAAAAACAGATAAAAAATTCGCAGGGGAACTTTTAAAAATTCTCCTGCGAATTTATTTGTTTTTTTACCCCGTAAAGGAATCAAGATACCACTGTCCGTCCTCCTGAAGAACCAAACGAATGGGATCATCGTTGATCACGTCGGGAGATGACAGCAAATAGGATTCGATGGAAACGTAGCAAGCCTTGTCATTGCTGGGAGAGACGATCTTCATCGTGGAATAATCATAGATCCTTGTATCCCCCTTGAGATAATCCTCGTCAAAGACCGAACGATAGATCCACGCGCCGTCCTCCAGATAACGAGAATAGGCAAACGCCGCACCTCCCGCGCCGTCCTCGATAGCATAGCCATCAAAGGCACTCGGATAAAGCACGTCCTCTAAATACGCGGTGCTGTACACCTTTTCGGCAGCAGCCTTGATCTCGTCCACCGACGTAAATTTGGTAAAGTCGCTGACGATCTCATACTGTCCCGCATATTCAAATCCGTAGTACATATGCGTGTACTCGGCATACACTCCGTCATCCTCATACACGGGCAAGCCTGCACCGTAAAATACGGTATTCAGCTCGTTGGATGCCTCAATCAGCTCCACCACGCGGTCGTAGATCTCCTCCACCTTTGGCGGCTTGGAGCAGCCCGTAAAGGCAGCGGCAGCTCCAAGCAAAACACAAACGGTAAGGAATAAGGTTAAAATTCGTTTTTTCATACTTCTTAAAAACCCGATTATTCTTCGGATTGCTCTGCGCTGTTTTCCACTGCTTCGGTTGCGTTTTCGGTGCCGTCGGTCACCTCAACGGTCTGCGTATCGGTTCCCTCGCCGTCCTCTGCAAGCTCCTCCTCGCTCTCCTCGGCGTGGGGAGTGATAGTGAAGTTGACCAGCTTCTGATCCTCTCCAAGTCTCATCACGATAACACCTCCCGCGCTTCTCGAACTGCTGGGAACGCCTGCAACGGGGGTACGAATGATGGTACCCGAATCGGTGATCATCATAATGTCATCGTTGTCGTCAACCGCAGCAATACCCGTCAAAATTCCACTCTTTTCGGTCAGGTTGTAGCAGGTCACGCCAAAGCCGCCGCGATGCTTCATCAAGCGGAAATCGTCAAACGGACTGCGTTTTCCAAAGCCGTTTTCGGTGATGCAAAGCAGATCCTTGCCCTCCTCGATCACACAAACACCCGCAACGTAGTCACCCTCACGCAGGCTGATACCCTTAACACCACGCGCGGTACGTCCCATTGCACGGACGTTTGCCTCGGAGAAGCGAACCGTCTGTCCGTGTGCGGTAGCAATCATCAGGTCACATTCTCCGTGCGTTGCCACCACAAATACAAGCTCGTCGCCCTCATCAAGATTGAGCGCGATCTTTCCACCCTTACGCTGATATTCGTACTCCGAAAGCAGTGTACGCTTGATCACGCCCTGCTTGGTTACCATCGTCAGGTATTGATCGTCCGAGAAGGAGTCCACGCTGATGCAAGCGGTGATCTTTTCGCCCTCGGTCAGCTCCAGAATATTGACAATGTTCTGTCCCTTTGCGGTTCTTCCCGCCTCGGGGATCAGATACGCCTTGCGCATTTGCACCTTGCCCGTATTGGTAAACATCATCAGATAAGAATGGCTGTTGACGGCAACCACCTTTTCGATATAGTCCTCCTCCTTGGTGGACATACCGATGATACCCTTACCGCCGCGGTTTTGCGCGGAGTAGGTATCGGCAGGCTGACGCTTGATATATCCTGCGTGCGTGAGCGTGATCACACAGCTGTGACGCTCAATGAGATCCTCCAGAATGATCTCATGCTCGGCAGACAGAATGTCGGTGCGACGCTCGTCCGCATAGCGATTGAGAATGGCGGTCATCTCGTCCTTGATGATCTGCTTGACCTTACCCCTGTCGGCAAGGATCGATTCCAGCTCTGCGATCAGGGCATGCAGGCGTG
>JAGANE010000030.1 GCA_017624395.1 Clostridia bacterium | reverse complement strand
TCGATCAGCTTGACGCGATAAAGCTTACAGCCATGTCCTTCCACCACCGTATTGACCGTGCGGTTGGTCAGTTTTTCTACCTCTCCGCTCCAAAGCTCGGTCATCACGATCTCTTTATTACAATGGGACGTAATTCCCATTTCATCAAAGCCGAACACAAAGCGGTACTCGCTATCCATGAGATTGAACACGCCAACCGCAAAGTCGCCGTTCTCCAAAAGACGCGCGCAAACGAGCGCCTCCTCGGGACCTCTGTCGAGGGTGAGGCGATAGACCTGATTGTAGGCACCGTCCTGATTGATGGCAATCGCCTCCTTGTTGGTGAGGATCGCCTTTGCCTCGTCGCTCATTTTGCGGATGTCGCAACCGATCATGAGGGGCGAGCCGTACATACACCAGATCGAAAAATGCGTTTTGTGGTCAAGCGGTGTGCAGCCGTTGGTTTTCCAAAAGCCGTCGATAAAGCTCTTATCGTCCATGCCCACCACCAACATATCCATATCGTTGAAGCAACCGTGTCCGTTATAGGGGATCAATCTCTCCTGCTGGAGCGTGATGCTCTTGATGGAAGCCCAGCTATTCTGAATATCGTGAGTGGAACGCCACAGATGCGCACCCGTGGTCTTTACCCATTCTTGGGTTTCTTCCATGCCCCAAGAGCAGGCGGAAAAGACGATATCACGCCCGCAGTTGGCAAGTGCCGCGCCCATGCGGCGATAGAAGAACTTGCCTTGCAGCGTTCCCGTGTGGTAGCAGAAATCGTATTTGAGGTAGTCTACGCCCAACTCCGCAAAGGTTTTTGCGTCGATGTACTCGTGGTCGTAGCTTCCCGGATATCCCGCGCAGGTAAGGGTTCCGCAGCAGGAATACATTCCAAATTTGAGCCCCTTGGAATGGATATAGTCGGCAAGTGCCTTCATTCCGCTCGGGAATTTCGTTTTGTCGGCAACGAGACGACCGTTCTCGTCTCTCTCCTGCTCCGACCAGCAATCGTCGATTACGATATATTCATAGCCCGCGTCCTTGAGTCCCGACTCCACAATGAAATCGGCAGTCTCGCGGACGAGCGTTTCGTCAATTTTATCACCAAAGGTGTTCCATGTGTTCCAGCCCATAGGGGGAGTTTTTCTGATCATACTTGACCTCCAAAGTTCTTTGTGCTTGATATTATTTTTTCCAAGCCGACGCCCATAAACAGATCGGTTCTGCCGAGATCGGCGGTTCCGTTGCTTGACGGCACGAAGGAATACAGACGGAAATCGTCGTTGTTTGAAAGTAAAATAGTCAAACTCTCACCTTGTTTGAGGAAACCGATCTCCTTGGTGAAATACTCGTAGTAAGCGTAATCCCCGTCGTTGATGCCGATTTCCGCGGGCGAGAGCGTACCGCTGACGAGCTGGTTTTCGGCGTTGATGTTGAACACCGCACAAACGCCCTTGTTTCCAAAGCGGTTGCGGAGCTTGAAGATCTTATCCGTAGTTGTAGGGTTCTGCATCAGGCAGTCCGCCGTAGGAGTTGCACTCTCGTCGGGGCGGATGATGCGACCGTCCTCCAAGCACAAGGGCTTGAGAATTTCGGGATTTGTTCTGCCGATCTTATCAGACACGTAGATCGGTCCACCGCTGATGGCACGGCAAAGACTGTTTTTGACCGCCTGCTCGTCATCCGTCCACCACATATCCCAATCGTTGACATAGAACTGTCCCTGCAACAATCCGTTGTAAGCGCATTGCAGGATATTCTTGGCAAACCACTCGCGACTTTCGGGGATAAAGTCGTCCGAGCATCGGCTGACCGCACTCGTGCGGTTGAACATACACTCCGACGGCATTCCCATGCAGTTAATCAGCGCACCGTCGAAATATTTGTTTGCCGCCGCGTCGATGCCCTTTTGAATGGCTCTCACGCTTTGTCCGATGGGGGAAACATTTTCGTATCGCTGGTGGAAGCCTTGATTGTCGATCTTAACAAAGTCAGCTCCCCACAATTTCACACGGGAGCAAAGGTCGTCGAAATAGCGCGTTGCTTTTTCTTTTTCGGGCGCGACGATGATCTGACCATTGGAGAGAGTTATGGTGTTCTTTTTTTGTCTATCAGCCTCGTATCCATTGGACTCCAAGCCTGCCCAATAGCCCGTGGTGGGAAACCATACGCCAACCGTTGAAATCCCTTCTCTTTTGAGATCCTCAATTGCCGCTTTCATTCCATTGGGAAAGCGGTTGGGATCCCCTTCAAAAGAGCGCAAAGAGCTTTTGTGCATAGCCGTAACCATTTTACCAAATTCAATATCAGGGGGAAGCTCGTTCAAGCTTGGCACGTCCGCCC
>JAGANE010000211.1 GCA_017624395.1 Clostridia bacterium | reverse complement strand
CTACATCGGGGATTGCACCAACGAAGCTGTTATCAAATCTCTTGGGGTAAAGCAGATGGATCTTTGCTTTGTTTCCATCGGAGAGGATTTTCAGTCCTCCTTGGTCATTACGTCGCTGCTCAAGCGTGCAGGTGCAAAGCACGTGGTGGCAAAGGCAAATCAGGAGATCCAAGCCGACCTGCTCACGCGCATCGGTGCCGATGAGGTGGTTTATCCCGAGCGTGAGATTGCCGAAAAGCTTGCCGTGCGCTACAACGCCAACAATATTTTTGATTATATTCAACTGACCTCCGACTATTCGATCTACGAGATCCCCGTTCCCACGGCATGGGTGGGCAAGACGATTGCCGAGGTTGACGTGCGTCGCAAGCACCGTGTTAATATCATTGCCATCAAGTGCGAAAATACGCTGCAGCCAACGCCCGGCGCTGACTACGTGTTCCGCGCCGAGGATCATACCGTGGTCATCGGAAAATCCGCAGACGTGTTCAAGCTTTCGGGCAAAAGGAAACGCTGAGACACCATGGCGATATGATGGAGATTGTTTTACGAAAATTTGAAAAGGAAGATGCCCCTGCATTGCAGCAAAGCGGCTTTGCGAGCTTGTCCGTGGAGCAAACGGAGAACATGATCGGTGAGTGGAATAAAGGACAGGTGGGCGGTAAATCTTTCGAGATGCTTGCAGTTTTGCACCGCGATGTGATTGTTGGCACAGTTTCTCTTTATCAGCATTCCGATACGGTTTTGTCAATTGGTCCCGAAATCTTTTTTGATTACCGCCAAAAGGGCTTTGCCAAGAAGGCTATGGGGCTGGCGATGGAAATGGCAAGGAAAAAGGGTTATCGGATTGTATCTCAGCAAATTCGCACAAATAATGATGCAAGCATTGCACTGCACCAAGCCCTTGGCTTTGAGACCAACGGCGCCGTTTACACCAATGCAAAGGGAAACCCAGTGTCAATTTATTTAAAAAGCTTGGTATAAAATAATTTTTTGGGGGCTTCTTGGAAAAGAAGCCCCCAAAACACCAAAACACATATACCGTTTCCCACCCTCGCAAAAAAGGGATACAGAAGAACGAATGACGAGATAACCAAATGTCATTGCGTTAAGGAATAATAACAGGCTCTCCCTTTGGGAGGCACAATAAAATGCAGTAAAAGTTTTTGAAGAGGGTGTGGGAGGAACTTTTTTTAAAAAGTTCCTCCCACAAAAAATACTTTTTCTCTCTTCTACCTTACACGTCAATGTCCTTCATATAGCGGCTGCCGTTTTCGGTAATGAATTTTTTTCGCGCGGGCAGGTTGTCGCCAAGCAGGGTATCAAACATGATGTCGGTAGCGGCGGCATCTGCGGGCGATACCGAGATCAGGCGTCGCGTTTCGGGGTTCATGGTGGTCTGCCACATCATTTCGGGCTCGTTTTCACCAAGACCCTTGGAGCGCTGCAGCGTGTATTTTTTATTGCCGAGCTTTTTGATGATTTCGGCTTTTTCAAATTCGTCGTAGGCAAACAAGGTCTGATCCTTGGTGGTGATCTCAAACAGAGGCGATTCGGCAATAAACACCTTATGCTCCTTGAGCAGG
>JAGANE010000210.1 GCA_017624395.1 Clostridia bacterium | reverse complement strand
GTATGTTGTAACATCTAAACGTTTACATTTGTTCTTCCCGCGAGATCCAAACCGCTTTGGCGGTTTGCCCTTCGGGTTTCGACTACGACCGCCCGTGTCATCTTGAGCTTGCCGAACTTTCGCGCTTGCACGAAAGCGCGAGCCGTAGGCGAAGCGAGATCTCGGACGGTCTCCGCTCAAGATGACACGCGGGGAGATTTGTCAAGTTTTAGTTGTTACAATGTAGTAGGGGCGAACTGCGTTCGCCGGCAACAATGGATTTTTCAAGCCCTAAAAAGTCCTTTTTGCCTACGTCAAAGATACTTTTTCGGGAGAGGGGGCAGGGTTCGTTTCATCACCTCATCCGCCTCGTTCCTTGGCACCTTCCCCTGAGGGGAAGGCTTAATTGACAATTGCTATGGTAAACGTAACAATAATTACCACGGAAAAACTAACTTGATCGGGAGAGGTGGCAGGGTTGGTGGTCCCTGACACCTACCGCCAGCATCTGCCGTCTGTCGATAGACTATATCTAACCACCATAAAAATAATTCAGTGAATGTTTTGAGGATTCTTAAGGAACTTTTTTAAAAGTTCCTTAAGCCGCCGGAGGCACGCGTCCCCACGTCTTCCACGCCTCATGATACTTCAAAAAAAGGAGAATAGAAGATGAAAAAGATAGCAACAGAGAAAGCGCCGTCGGCGATCGGGCCGTATTCACAGGCGGCAGTGGTAGGAAATCTTGTTTACACGTCGGGACAGATTGCGATTGATCCCTCGGTGGGAGACATCGTTGCCAAGGACGTGCGCGGACAGACCGAGCAGGTCATGAAAAATCTCGGTGCGGTTTTGGAGGCTGCGGGCAGCAGCTATCAAAAGGCGGTCAAGACCACCTGTTTTCTTGCCGACATGGGAGATTTTGCGGTGTTCAATGAGATTTACGGGCGTTATTTTACCGAGAAGCCCGCGCGCAGCTGTGTTGCCGTTGCGGCGCTCCCCAAGGGTGCTTTGGTTGAAGTAGAAGTGATTGCGGAGCTTTGATCCGCTTTAGATAGAAAGAAAGGAAGATTTTTAACATGTGTGCAAAAGAAATTGATTGGAGCAGCCTCGGCTTTGGATACGTCAAGACCGATCTGCGTTACGTGTCCGATTATAAGGATGGAAAATGGGACGACGGTGCAATGACCGCCGACGAGACCGTTGTGCTGAATGAATGTGCAGGGGTTTTGCAATATGCACAGACCTGCTTTGAGGGACTCAAGGCATACACCACCGAGGACGGTCGCACCGTATGCTTCCGCCCCGATCTGAACGCAGAGCGTATGATCGAGTCCTGCAAGCGTATGAGAATGCCCGTGTTCCCCAAGGAGCGTTTTCTGGATGCTATTGTCAAGACCGTTTCCGCAAACCGCGAGTGGGTACCGCCCTATGGATCGGGAGCTTCGCTCTATCTGCGCCCCTATATGTTCGGCAGCAACGCCGTCATTGGTGTCAAGCCTGCCACCGAGTATCAGTTCCGCGTGTTTGCCACCCCCGTAGGTCCTTACTTTAAGGGCGGTGTCAAGCCCTTGACCGTTCGTATTTCGGATTTTGATCGCGCCGCACCTCACGGAACGGGACATATCAAGGCGGGACTCAACTACGCCATGAGCCTTTATGCCATCGTTGATGCGCATGAGCAGGGCTTTGACGAGAATATCTATCTTGATTCGGGTACGCGTACCTATATCGAGGAGACGGGCGGCGCCAATATTCTGTTTGTCACCAAGGACGGCAAGGTCGTCACCCCCAAATCAAGCACCATTCTGCCCTCTATCACCCGTCGTTCCTTGATGTACGTCGCCAAGGAATATCTTGGCTTGGAGGTGGAGGAGCGCCCCGTGCGCGTGGACGAGCTGGAAAGCTTTGCCGAGTGTGGACTTTGCGGTACTGCGGCAGTGATCTCTCCCGTGGGCAAGATCGTGGATCACGGCAAGGAGATCTGCCTGCCGTCCGGAATGGGCGACATGGGTCCCGTGACCAAAAAGCTGTACGATACCCTGCGCGGTATCCAAATGGGAACCATCCCCGCCCCCGAGGGCTGGATCGTGGAGATTTGATTTTTCCCTCATCCGTCGCTCGCAGGCTCGTGCATCACACGTCCGCTAGGACGCAAGGACACGGGGGACGCTGGGGACGCGGGGACGCGTTTTTCTTGGGGAAAACTTTTTAAAAAAAGTTTTCCCCAAACCCCTTTCAAAAACTTTCACTAACTTTTTTATTGTGGTCAGGGGAAGTTCATTCGTAGCCACGTAGATACTCCCGAAGAAGGCGTACACCTTCTTTTCAAGACGGTGGACTATAAAAATTCAGTGAATGTATTTGAAGATTCTTAAGAACCTTTTGGCAAAAATTTTCTTAAGCCGCCAAAGGCAAATCTGCGTCCACAAAAAACGCATCCCTATACTTATAAAAACACAAAGAAAGAGAGCCAATACATTGGAGATTGAGGAGCTGCAAGCAAAGCTAAACACGCGCGGTGAATTAGAGGCGGCACTGGAGAGCGCGCAGGTAAGATACACCGAGCTTTTGACGCGTTCTTTGCGAGAGAAGGAGCAATTGGAATACGAAAGAGGCGACGTAGAGGCGTTGGAGGGCAACAGCTTAAAGTCGATTTTTTATAGCGTGATCGGCAAAAAGGAGGAGCGCTTGGAGCAGGAGGAATACGAGCGAGACGAGGCACAACGAAAGTATGAGGCAACGCTTGCCGAGCTTTCCGAGGTAGATCGCGAAATCAAGCGCATTGAGAAGGAGCTGCGCGCGCTGAAAAAAGCGGAGCAGGACTATCGGCGCCTTGTCAAGGAGCAATCGGAGCGCCTTGATGCCATAGAGCCGCTTCTTTCGGATGCCGATTCGGTGTCGCTGAAGTCACTGCGGAAAAGCATGGAGGCGTGCCGACAACGACAGGAGACGTATATCAAAGCGCTTGACGAGGGAAGAACCTTGATCCGCTACGGAGAAAACGTGATCGAGTCGCTTTTGTCGGCGAAGGACGATCGGATGATGGATCGGGATTTGGCAGCTTATGCGGAGATCGATGAGGCCGCGGAGCGATTCCAAGTGTTTCGAAGACAGCTGGAGCGGTTTCAAAAAACGCTTTCCTCGGAAACACCGATTGAGGTTGATTTTCAAGTTTCTCCCATGCCGTTTGCCAATGATGCGGAGCGTCTGCTCATGGCGATGATGGATATGAACGTGATGACGGTTTACCCATACAATAAAATGACCAAGCTGCTTATCCAGATTAACGCGACCGTGGGAAACGTTGCAGAACAGCTGGAGAGTGCCAAGCAGGCACAGACCCGATTGGAGTTAAGATTTTGTTCGCTTTTGGAAAAATATCAAGCATAAGCAAACAATGGTTAGTTAATGCTAACTTCTATTGTGAGAACAAGAATGGCATAGGTTAGTCATTGCTAACTTCTATTAAAAAAGAAAATTGGCACCCATGAAAGGCAATTGGGTGCCAATTTTTGTTTGAATAAAATCAGATTTTCTTCAATTTTCCTTGCTTTAAGCGGTGGTAGTAAAAGGCAAGTGCCGACGAATTGGTAAAGAACATCATTACCCATGATGCCATAAAGCAGATAACAACGCCCATAAAGGTCGGATTTTGCGGATAGATCGTGTTCATCCAAACGATGCGCAAGCCAAATACGCAGACAATGCTGTTCAATGCTGAGTAAGTTGTTCCGCCCAGAGCTTGCACGGTCTGGTTCAGAACGTTATCAATGCCAACGAGCCAATAGATAAGAACAAAGCGCAGGCGAATGAGCGCGTACTCCACGGCAACGGGATCGTCGGGAAGTAAAAAGGAGAACCAAAATCTGGAGGTCAGCGTAAAGAACATTCCCACCGCAAAGCCAGACAGGGCTCCCAGCCACAGACAGTGCGCAAATGACTTTTTTGCGCGGTCAAGCTGATTGGCACCAATGTTTTGACCGATAAAAACGGCGGCAGAGGTGGAGAATGCCGAGGTAAAGGCGCTGGTCAGGGTTTCCAAGGTCGAGGAAGCGCTGTTCCCGGCAACGGCGGCAACGCCGTAGGAATTGATGGCGGATTGCATTTGCAGATTGGCAAGCGGGAACAGGATATGCGTAAAGCAAATTGGCAGACCAAAACGTAGGATTTTTCCAAGCGCTTCAAAGCTCCAACGGATCTCGGACAATACCAATCGCACGGCACTTTTGGTACGGAAAAGGCGAATCGTGATCAAAAACGCGCCCAAAATTTGTGAGGCGGCGGTGGCAATGGCAACTGCGGCAACCTTTTGCGGGAGGATCAGGCAGAGGATCACGTTCAAAACCGCGTTGAGGATTCCACCCGCCACGATGTAATAAAACGGACGTCGGGTATCTCCTGCGGCGGTGATGATCGATGAGCCGTAATTATAAAGAAGAATGAAGGGGGCGGTGGACACGTAGATGCGGATGTAAAGCACCGCACCGTCAAAGCAATCGGCAGGGCAATCTACAAGTCGGAGCAGGTCGGGGGCAAAGCGCACCCCGAAAATGGAGACAAACACACCGAGGATCAAAGACAAAAGCAGCGACGTATGTACTGTTTTTTTGATCTTTTCGTGATCCTTTGCTCCGATATAACGCGCAAGAATGATCTTGGTTCCTGCCGAAAGTCCGATAAAGGCGTTGATGATGAGGTGGACGATGGTAGAAGTGGCACCCACCGATGCAACCGCGCCGGAATCCGCCATGTTGGCAAGCACTGCAAGATCGACCGCGTTAAAAAGGCTTTGGACGATGGTGCTAAGGATCAGTGGAACGGCATAGATCAGTAGCGATGGGAGCAGGGCACCCTTAGTGGCATCGACTTTTTTGAAATTCAGCATGACTGCTTTACCTCCAAAAAAATTCGTTCCACCTATTTTAGCACATTTTGGTGTGAAATGCAATAGCTTTTGAGATATAAACAGCGGATTTTCAAAGAAAAACAAATAAAAAAAGATCCCACAGATATTGCAGGATCTTTTATTGATTTTTAAAATCAGTCGGTTACAAAGGGGAGCAGAGCCACGTTGCGAGCGCGCTTGATGGCGGTGTTCAGCTCTCTCTGGTGAACTGCGCAGGTACCGGAAATTCTTCTGGGAAGAATCTTGCCGCGCTCGCTGATAAACTTGCGGAGCTTTGCGCTGTCCTTGTAGTCGATGAAATCAATCTTGTCTGCACAGAAAATGCAAACCTTTCTTCTTCTGCGATTCTGGTTCGCGGGACGAGCCGGACGAACCACAACTTCGGTCTTGGTGGTATCCATCTTATGAAATCCTCCTCTGTTCAAATTTGTTGCCTCTTTTGATTAAAAGGGCAGATCGTCGTCGGTCTTCAGCTCCTCAAACTTCGGCGTGCTTGCCGGTGCGGAGGAATACGACGGTGCGTTGTAGGTGTCGGCAAACTGCGCGTTGGCAGAGCCGCCCTCGTTTTTGCTGTCTACAAACATTGCTTCGTCTGCGACAACCTCGGTCGCGTAGCGTTTTTGACCCTGTTGATCCTGCCAGCTGCTGGTTTGAATAGAGCCGGTGATGCAAAGAGCCGAGCCTTTACGGAAATAACGCGAAATGAACTCCGCGGTCTGTCTCCATGCAACCACGCTGATAAAATCAGCCTGCTGCTGAGCCTGCGCACCGTCTGCCGCATTTCTGCTGCTGACGCGGCGGTTGACCGCAAGGGTAAAGCGAACCACGGCGATTCCGCTGTTCGTTTGTCTCAATTCGGGATCTGCGGTAAGTCTTCCGCAAAGAACAACCTTGTTAAGATTCAAGCTGGACATCTGAAAACGCCTCCTTCTTCAATTTGCGCAAAATAACGGATTACTCTGCGTCAGCGGCTGCTTCTTCGGCAGCAGGAGCAACTTCTTCTGCAACTGCTTCCTCAGCAACGGGCGCTTCTACTGCAGGCTTAGCAACTGCTTCGTACTCAAGACGAATGACCATTGCGCGAAGTACAGACTCGTCAATGTTCATCAAGCGTTGCAGCTCTGCGGGGAATGCGCTCTCGCTCTTGAAGGTGACGACCGTGTAGTAGCCCTCGTTCATATCCTCGATCGGATAAGCAAAACGACGCTTGCCCCACTCGTCGATCTGAACAACTTCCGCATTGGATGCGATCAGACCTGTGAACTTGTTCACGGTAACTTTTGCGGCTTCTTCGCCGTTTGCAAGGCTAACGATGAACATTCCTTCATAAGAATTGATTACTTTCTCCATGTTTTACACCTCCCTATGGACTATTCGACCGTGCTTGCGTTAAAAATTTGCACGGCAGAGAGACGGGCTTTTGCCCGTACCAAGACAGTATTATACCACAACATCTCTCTCTTGTCAAGACTTTTTTTATTATTTGCGGAATATTTTTCTTTCTTTTGCATACTTTTTCTCGTTTTATTAGAACAAGAACAATTCTTTATCTAATAATGTCGTTTTTTTCAAAATAGGATTTACAAACGAATTGGTATGTGATATAATATATAGTACGTAAAATGAGATTGCGTTTGCAGGTGGGAGGGATTGCATGAAGGGATTGCGCATGCTACTTTTGCTGTTGGTCTCTCTTTTGTGCCTTGCCTCCTGCGCGGTGGGCGAGAGGAATGGAGAAGTGCTTGAGATCCGATTTCTTGACGTGGGGCAGGGGGATGCGATCCTTCTGCGTACTCCCGATGGGGATATTCTGATCGACGCGGGTACCGAGGACAGTCAAGAGACGCTCTGCCTGCGGCTTGAGCAGCTTGGTGTCACAGAGCTTCTTCTTGCGATCCTGACCCACACCGACGAGGATCATATCGGTGGTGCCGACGGTGTGCTGGAAACGGTCTCCGTCCGTGAGCTTTGGGTGAACGGTGACGCCTCCCAAAACGAGTCCGCCGAGCGGTTGTTCCAAGTCGCCACTCAATGTGGCATCGCGCCGCGCGCGGCATGCGCAGGGGAAGTTCGACGTGTGGGAGACGTGTTGATCAGCGTTCTGCTTCCGCTTTCCGCCGAGCAGGCGTCGGGGAACGAGGGGAGCATCGTCGTCAAGGTGACCTTTGGCGAATTTGATATGCTTTTGACGGGTGACGCGGGAGTTGAGCAGGAGGAGATTATGCTGGAGCGCTACGGTGCCGCGCAGCTTGATTGCGAGCTTTACAAGGTCGGACATCATGGCTCAAACACCTCCAGCAGTCAGGAGTTCCTTGGCGCGCTCTCTCCCGATTTTGCCGTCATCTCCTGCGGCGCGGGCAATTCCTACGGTCACCCCATGGGCGAGGTGCTTGCAAGGCTCAATGCCTCGGGTGCCACTGTCCTCCGTACCGACCTCTCGGGCGAGATCGTCTTTACAACCGATGGACATTCGTGGAGCCACGGGGACGTGTAGGACGCGGGGACGCGGGGTTTCTTGGGGAAACTTTTTGGAAAAGTTTCCCCAAACCCCTTCAAAACTTTTACTGAATTTTTTATTGTGACCCTCTTTAAAAAAGGGACACGCGTATTCCGTCAATTGTCTATCAAGGGTGAAAGTTTATCCCTTATGCAATCGCTTTGGGGTTATCCGCATCCCAAGCTCTTTTCGTGCAAAATCGCTAAAGCATAATTTTGCATGGGGAGGCGTGTTTTTTGTCAGAAAACTTTTCCAAAAGTTTCCCCAAGAACAACACATCCCCGCACCCCCGCCGGAGGCACGAATTCCCCTAAAAAAGATAACGAGGTAATGAATATGAACATTCTGATCACAGGCGGATCAAGAGGAATTGGAGAAGCGTGCGTGCGTGAATTTTGCGCGCGCGGAGACCGCGTAGCATTTTTATACCGAGCGCAAAGCGAGGCGGCGGAGCGGCTGGCGCGCGAGACGGGAGCGATGGCGATCCAATGTGACGTCAGCGATTCCGATGCCGTGACCGATGCCGTAGCAAAGGCTGCAACCTTTCTTGGCAGCATTGACGTGCTGGTCAACAACGCGGGCATTTCGCAGATCAAGTTGTTTGGAGACCTGACCGACAGGGATTGGCAAAAAATGATCGGCACCAACCTCACGGGGGCGTTTTACGTCACGCGTGCCGTATCCAAACGCATGATTGCACAGCAGAGCGGAAGGATCGTCAATATCGGCTCGATGTGGGGCAAGACGGGAGCCTCCTGCGAGGTGCATTATTCGGCGGCAAAGGCGGGACTGCGCGGTATGACGATGGCGCTTGCCAAGGAGCTGGGACCCTCGCATATTACGGTCAATTGCGTGGAGCCGGGGGTCATTGATACCGAGATGAACGCCACGTTGGACGAGGACACCCGCCGTGAGCTTTGCAACGCTACCCCTTTGTGCCGTATTGGCAGAGCAGAGGAGGTTGCGGCGGCGGTCTGCTTTTTGGCTTCGGATGCGGCATCCTTTATCACGGGACAGATCCTCGGCGTGGACGGGGGTTTTGCTATATGAAGATCAAAAAAAGGTATCGCGTTCTGCTTGCCATCCTTGCCGCGGTCGTGTTGCTGAGTGCCGTCGGCGTGGTGGTCTATCACGGCGAGTGGTGGTATCCCGTGGGGCTTCGGCTCCGCCGCTATGACGCTCCCGCGCTGACCGTCACCCAACCGACGGGCGAGACACGGCAATGGACGCTTCAAGACCTGACCGCGCAGGAGAATGTTACGTTTTCTTACAATCTGATGCTGGTCAACGCCTCGCATCCGCTCCCCGAGGGCTACGTTGCCGAGCTGATCGAATACAACGGTGCCAAAATGCACCCCTTGATGCAGGATCCGTATATTGCTTTGCGCGACGACGTGCAGGCGGCAACGGGCGTGCGCATTTACGTGGCAAGCGACTACCGTACAAGGGAGGAGCAGGAGGCAATTCTTGCCTCGTCCGATACGGGGATCGCCGCCCCCATCGGCTGCAGTGAGCATGAGGCAGGGCTGGCGCTGGATGTCTACGCGCCTTATTTTGGCGGTAAGAACTTTTTGCGTTCCCGT
>JAGANE010000209.1 GCA_017624395.1 Clostridia bacterium | reverse complement strand
GCCTCTAATTCGGCATTTCCTGCCGCAAAGGCGGCACGGTTTGCCTCCATGGCAACGTTGGTCATGCGGATCTGCTCGGTTTGTGTATTGATTCTGCCCGAGAAGACCATCAGCTCACGGTTCAGATTTTCGATTCGCTCCTCCGCCGTTGTTTTGAGTGTATTTTCGGTCTCAATATCCTTTTGCGTTTCGCTGATACGGATATACAGATCGGTCAATTGGCGTCCAATCTCATCACGGCGCAAAATCACCTCACCGCGCTCCGCACTCTTTTCCTGACGGTAATCGGTCAGCTCACGGATCCTGTGCAGGAGGTTCTTTTCCTCACTGCCAAGGCTCTCGATGTCCTCCTCGTATTTTGCACGTGCTTCCTCATATTGGCGCATATCTGCCTTTAGCTTTTGCAACAACGTATCGTTGGCATCCAGCTTGGCACGCAGCTGCTCCAGCTGTCCGTTTTCGGTATTGCGCAATACCGTAATCAGCTCGCGACGATCCTCTGCGGCGTATTTTTCATCCTCAAGACTCTCCAAAGCCTTTTGTGCCTTGTCAAGCGTGCCTTGCAGCTTTTTGATGGCGGCCTCGCGCTCGGAAAGCTCGGCCTCAAGCCTTTTGATCTCACCCGCACGGGAAAGAATACCGCTGCCCGTGCGCACCGATCCACCCGTAAACGAGCCGCCCACGTTGATCTGCTGACCGTCCAAGGTAACGACGCGCACACGGTAATGCAGTGCCTTTGCCATGACGTTGGCGTGATCGATGGTATCAAAAACCACGGTTCTGCCAAGCAACGAGGACAGCACCTCGGAAAATTTACGGTCGGATTTTACAAGACTGTCGGCAACGCCAATATAGCCTTGGAATCCGCCGGCATCGGTCAGCTCCTTGGTTGGAGTGGAGGCACGCATGGAGGTCAATGGGAAGAAGGTTGCACGTCCCGCCTCGCCCTTTTTGAGCGCGAACATTGCCGCCTTTGCGGTGGCTTCATCCTCAACGACGATATTTTGCAGATTTGCACCAAGTGCGATCTCAATGGCAGTGATAAATTGATCCTCCACCGAGATCACCTTGGAAAGCGGTCCGTAGATCTTACTGCAGGGAGCACCGTGTGCGTCGGTAATGGCACCCTCCTCGTATTTTTTCATGACGTAACGAACTGCATTGGAGTAGCCCTCAAAATGCTCCTCCATCGACTTGAAGGTGGAAATGCGCTGGGAGATCGAATCGCGGCGGAAGGTTTCGGCATTGAGACGGTTTGATGCCTCCTTGCATTCGTTTCCTGCCTGCTCGATCTTCTTTTCCGCCTCGGTCACCTCGGCATCGATGCTTGTGATCTCCGCCTCATATCCCGCTACGGTACGCTCCTTGCTTTCGCACTGTGCCGAAAGCTCCTTGGAAATTCTTTGGTACTCGGCAAGCTCGTTTAACGCAGAGCTATTTTTATCGGTATCCGTATTCTTTGCATTTTCCAAAACCGAAATACGCACCTTGATGTCCACGGCTTCGGTTTCAAGCGTTCTGACGTCCTCCAGTGCCTGTGCCACCGCATCGTCCAATTCACGCTCTTTTTCGTTCAACTGCTTTTGCTCTGCGGTCAGCTCGTCCTGCTTCAGATTCAATTCGGATTCCAAAGCCTGCAGCTCGGCAATTTTGGTTGCATGTCCTTTTGCGGCATCGATCTCCGCCTGCACCGATTTTTCGGTGCTTGTGACCGATCCCTGTGTTGCCGCGATCAGATCCTTGGCGTGTGAAATAGTATTTTCCGCCACACGGTATTCGCTTTCCAGCTTATGGCAAAGCTCGGTCTGCTCGTGGATCCTCGTCAACAGCTCCTCGGATTCCTTTTTACTGCCCTGCGATGCCTCAAACAGTCTTGTATTTTGCGCCTCCAAAGACTGAATGGCATCCTCGGCAGCGTTCAGGTCAAAGCTTGCATGCTGCAACGCCTCCTCTGCAGTATTCAGCTCTCCGCGTAGCTTTTCGGTATCGTAAAGCCAAAGACTGACGTCGGCTTTTTTCTTGTTTTCCATCAGCTCAATGGCACGCTTGGCGCGCTCGGCTTCCTTTTGCAAGGGACCGATACGGGACGAGATCTCGGCAAAAATGTCGTTGACACGCTCCATGTTGTCCTCGGTATCCTTCAGCTTGCGCTCCGCCTCGTTCTTTTTATAGCGGTATTTGGCAATTCCCGAAGCATCCTCAAAGGTACTGCGGCGCTCCTCACTCTTACGTGAGACCATTTCCGCAATACGTCCCTGACCAATGATCGAATAACCGTCACGTCCGATACCCGTATTCATAAACAGCTCGTAAATATCCTTTAAGCGCACGCCCTTGCGGTTGATAAAGTATTCACTGTCCCCCGCACGGTAATAGCGACGGGTAACGGTGACCTCATCGTAAGGACAATCCAGCTTGGCAAACTCGCCGCGATTGTCAAAGGTTACCGAAACCTCGGCATATCCCATGGGTCTGCGGCTGTCGGCACCGCCAAAAATGACGTCCTCCATTTTGGAGCCGCGCAGAGATTTGGACGAGATCTCGCCCAAAACCCAACGCATGGCGTCGGCAATATTGGATTTTCCCGAACCGTTGGGGCCTACGATAACCGTAACCCCCTGCGCCGATCCGTCGGCGGCATCCACCCCCATCACCTTGACTTCGGGGTTATTTTCAAACACAAGCTTGGTTTTGTCGGGAAAGGACTTAAAGCCCTGCATTTCCAATGATTTCAAATACACGGTCGTGATTCCTCCTAATCGTGAAAGGTCGGTTGAGCGATGACAACGCCCTCTCGCAGATGTTTATCACCGACAATTTTGCACACGCGGGTGTCGGTCTCCCGCAATAAACGATCAAGATTACGTCTGTGCTGTCCCACAAGCTTTGAGATCTCTCTCTCGGCAACCAAAAGACACACGTCCTTACCGCAAAGCTTTGCGTGTCGAATCGCCTTGATCAGCCCTTGATAATAATATTCATTCCAGACAAGCTCTCCAAGTGCCGGATGATTTGGACCAGCCAGCACCGCCGCGGGGGAGGTCAGTGACTCGGTGGCTTGGAGACCGATGCGGATGCAGGGAACTCCTGCCTGCAAAAAAATTTCAAGCACTCCTGCCGCACGTTGCACCGCCTCCTCCACGGAAAGCGGCTGATACGCTCCCATTTGCGTCATCTCACACAGAGGGGTGTCATAAAAGACTACCGTTGGGTAGATGCGCGCGGCATCGGCACCCAGTGAAACGATCGTGCGAGCAGTAAGGATCTCACTTTCGGCAGTGGCAGACGGAAGTCCTATCATCATCTGCCCCACAAGAGCAAAGCCCGCTCGCTTGATCGCTTGGCAGGCATCGATTGCCTGCTTTGCCGTATGCCCCCGTCGGGTGCTTTTCAGGACGTCGTCGTCCATGCTCTGCAATCCGAGCTCGATCACGCGGACGGAGTAACGTGAAAGCAACGTCAGAATTTCGTCGTCAATATAATCGGGACGGGTGGAAAGCCGAATGGAGGCCACCCTTCCCTTTTGGACATATTCCTCTGCCGTTTGTATAAGTCGGAGCATCAGGTCTCGGTCAATCCCCGTAAACGAGCCTCCGAAAAATGCGATCTCGGTCTCCTCTGCCTCGGCAATCGTCAAAAGTGCGCGGTCAATTTCATTTTTGACCGTCTCCTCCGAAAAAGTCGAGCATCCCGAAATCGAACGCTGATTGCAAAACACGCATTGGTTCGGACATCCCAAATGCGGAATAAAAATTGGAATATTTCGGTGCGACATATCAAACTTCAATGCCAAACAACGTCAGTGCATCCTTTGCCGCTGCCTGCTCGGCACTTTTTTTGGAATGTCCCTTGCCGCGCCCGATGCAATTGGAATCCAGATAGACCTCCACCAAAAAGGTCTTGTCGTGATCGGGACCGCTTTCCCCCACCTGTCGGTATTCCAGCTTTCCCTGATCCTTTTGTACAAATTCCTGAAGGCGGGACTTGCAATCCGAATGACTGCCGCCCGCAAGGCGAAGGGGCTTGACCGCTTCACTGATGAAAGGAAGCAGAAAATCGGCAACGGCAGAAATGCCGTTCATGCCGCCCGCATCCAGATAGATCGCCGCCAGCGTGGCTTCAAAGGCATCGGCAATGACGTTCAGCTTTTCGGCACCGCCGCTGTTCTTCTCACCCTTACCAAGCAAAAGGAATTCTCCAAGACCGATCTGTCTCGCATAATCCGCACATGCCTC
>JAGANE010000208.1 GCA_017624395.1 Clostridia bacterium | reverse complement strand
GAACTACCATTTTAGTGAAAGTTTTGGTCAAGCTTTTTCAAAAGCTTGCGAGGTGGAGGGCGCGGAGCCCTCCTCGCTCTCCGCAGAGAGCGAAATTCCCCTTGCGGCGTTCTCTTTTGCGAGCTTTTCTCTTGCGCCTCCTTCTTGCAAGAGAAAAGCGGCTAAGGAAATTGCAGCTTCTAACGAACTGTCATTTTAGTGAAAGTTTTGGTCAAGGCAATCTCCTCATCCGTCACTCGCAAGCTCGTGCCACCTTCCCCGCTGGGGAAGGCTTAGAGAGTTGCCACATCTGTGGCGGTAGAGCTTCTAATGAACTGCCATTTTGATGAAAAGTTTTGGTCAAGCTTTTTCAAAAGCTTGCGCGGTGGAGGCTGCGAAAGCCTCCTCACTCTCCGCAGAGAGCGAAATTTCCCTTACGGCGTTCTCTTTTGTAAGCTTTTCTCTTGCGCCTCCTTCCTGCAAGAGAAAAGCGGCTAAGGAATTTGCAGCCTCTAACGAACTGTCATTTTTATGAAAAGTTTTGGTCAAGCTTTTTCAAAAGCTTGCGTAGAGGAGGGCGCACCCGAATGGGCGCGCCCTGAATTTTGCTGTCAAATCAGTTTTTCAGACTATGGATCGGAGCGGGGATACGTCCGCCGCGACCGATAAATTTTGCGGGGGAGTAGGTGTTCAGCTCCATGACGGGAGCGGTACCGAGCAGACCTCCAAAGCTGATGCTGTCGCCCGCAACCTTGCCGTAGGCGGGAATGACGCGCACAGCTGTTGTCTTGGTGTTGACCACGCCAATGGCGATCTCGTCGGCAATGATACCGTCAATGACCTCCTCGGGGGTGTCACCCGGAATGGCGATCATGTCAAGACCGACCGAGCAAACGGCGGTCATTGCCTCCAGCTTTTCCAGCGTTAAGGCGCCTCTTTCGGCGGCGGCGATCATACCCGCATCCTCGGAAACGGGAATGAATGCACCCGAAAGTCCGCCCACATGGGAGGATGCCATCACACCGCCCTTTTTGACGGCGTCGTTGAGCATGGCAAGCGCGGCGGTGGTTCCGTGTGCACCGCAGGATTCCAGACCCATTTCCTCCAAAATATACGCCACCGAGTCACCAACTGCGGGCGTGGGAGCGAGGGAAAGATCGACAATGCCAAAGGGGATATCCAGCCTTTTTGCTGCCTCGTTTGCCACAAGCTGACCGACACGTGTGATCTTGAATGCGGTCTTTTTGATGACGTCTGCCAATTCGGAGAGGTTGCAATCTCCCGCACGGCGGATCGCAGCCGCAACTACACCGGGGCCGCTGACTCCGACGTTGATGGCGGCGTCAGGCTCACCAATACCACAGAAGGCGCCCGCCATAAAGGGGTTGTCCTCGGGGACGTTGGCAAACACCACCAGCTTGGCGCAGGCAATCGAGTTTTCGTCACGTGTCAGATAAGCGCACCTTTTGATCGCCTTTCCCATCATGGCAATGGCGTCCATATTGATGCCCGCCTTGGTGGAGGCAACGTTGACCGACGAGCAGACGTTGCGCGTGGTGGAAAGTGCCTCGGGGATCACCGAGATCATATTTTTTGCCCCCTCGGTCATGCCCTTTTGAACAAGTGCCGAATAGCCGCCGATAAAGTTGATGCCAAGGGTGTCTGCGGCACGCTGCAGGGTGTTTGCGATCTTTAAATATCCGTCGGGGCTTGCGGAGCCGCCGATGAGCGAGACGGGCGTGACCGAAACGCGCTTGTTGACGATCGGGATCCCGTACATTTTTTCAATATCGGCACCCGTTCTGACCAGATGCTCGGCTTTTTTTGTGATCTTGTCATAGATCTTATCGCAAAGACGGTCGGTATCCTCGCTGACGCAATCCCAAAGGGAAATGCCCATGGTGATGGTGCGGATATCAAGACACTCCTCGCGGATCATATTGATGGTTTCTAAAATATCCTGTGTATTGATCATTGGTCGGTCACCTCAAATGTGATGCATGGTGTTAAAAATATCCTCGTGCATGGCGTGGATCACCAGATTTTTGGATTTTCCAAGCCCCTCAAGCGCATCGACAAAGGCGGAAAAATCAACGGTGAGGTGATCAATATCCGCCAACATGATCATAGCAAAGTAGTCGCTCAGGACACTTTGCGTGATATCCAAAATATTGGCACCGTTTTTGGCGCATACGCCCGAAACGTCGGCAATAATGCCCACGGTGTCTTTTCCCGTAACGGTAATAACAGCTTTCATAACATAACTCCTCTGTTTGGTTTTTATACACTTAATTATATAATTTTTTTGGCTGTTTGTCAAGCGTTTTTCCAAAATAGGAGAGGAAATAGGAGTGGAAACACGAGCGCCAAAAAGAGGATTGACAAAATAGGGAACATATGGTATAATAAAAATACAAGAATAGCCGTAGAACAAACGACAAGCCCGACGGTGAATGCAAGACTGCATCATTGCCGAGCGTCCTTACGGTGGGTGCCGCAGGGGAGCAATCGGCAAATATAGTAGCGCATAAAGGTCGGGATGTTACGTCCCAAGGCTTTTGTGCGCTATTTTGGCTCTTTGTCAATCGTTGGGGTATCATGGCGATAATGGCTTGATCAATGACTTGTTAGACAAAGAAAATGCTACCGAAGCGGTTGATTGGTTTGATTATCTCAGAACACCAAAATGGGAATAAGATCATAAGTTGTGGGGTTTGATATTAAATCAAATCATTATGCTCCCCCGAACAGGACTTTTTGCCTTGTTCGGGGGCTTCTCTTGCTTTTTTGATGAAAAAACCTCTTTTTTATCTCCAAATGCAAGGTTTTTCACTTTTTCTGTTGACAATTCGCGTCAAAATGTGCTAAAATATAAAAAGAGTCTTTGCAAGGAGGTTGGGCGATGAGCGGCGGAAGCTACTACGAATGTGCGGTTGCACAAAAAAAGACGGCGGCGGTCGTTCT
The DNA here is from genome assembly GCA_017624395.1 of Clostridia bacterium. Classification (GTDB taxonomy): domain Bacteria; phylum Bacillota; class Clostridia; order Oscillospirales; family CAG-272; genus UMGS1865. The sequence continues at coordinate 6,075 of JAGANE010000208.1, read as the reverse complement.
TTTGCGCCTTTTTCTTTTGCTGCTTTACACCGCCGTCGGTGCCGCTTGTCTGCTTTTGGGCTTGCGCTTTGATCTGCTCCTGCTTTCCTTGGAGATCGGGGCTTTGCTGGTGTGGGCGTTGGTTCTTTTGACCTGGCGTCTGACACGTACCGAATACGAGTATTCCATTGTGGACGGGGAGCTTTCGGTCTTTCGCATCCTTGGCGGCAAAAGCCGACGCCGCCTTTGTACGGTTCGGGTGCGAGATATGACGGCGGTTTATCCCTGCACCGAGGAGTATGCCGCTCGGATTGCGGCAACGCCCGTCAGACGCAGGCTCTTTGCTGCCTCTGCGCGCGACGCCCAAAATCTTTACGTCGCCTTTTGGAACGATGAAAGACGTGGAGAGACCGCACTTTGGTTTGAACCCGACGAGCGGCTTTGCACTCTGCTACGGCAGTATAGTATCACTGCCGTCAGATTGAAAAAGTAATCAAGGAGGCTTTTATGGCAAGCAAAAATCAACCTGAAATGACCTTGCGGATCCCTGAGGACCTTTTGCGCCGTTTGCTTTACGTATCGGCTGCCGAGGGGCGTTCTCCCAATAATCATATCATCATGCTCCTGCGCAACAACGTGCAGTATTTTGAACGCGCCAAGGGACGCATCGATCAAAACGCCCTGCGCAATATCGACGTTTCGGAATACCTTAAGGACGGGGAATGATTCTCGGTAAAAAATCAGTCAAAAAAAGAGACGCCCGTTTGAGCGTCTCTTGAAATTGCTTTGTCTTATTCCTCGCTGAATACCACGGTGATGTCGGGGTGGAGCTGGAGGATCGATGCGGGGATCATGGGCGTGATGGGACCAAAGAATGCCTTTTCCAAAATTTCCTTCTTTGCCTGTCCGTTTGCAACCAAAAGGATCTTTTTCGCCTGCATGATCGAAACCATACCCATGGTCACTGCCTGACGCGGAACGTCTGCCTCGTTTGCAAAGAAACGGGAGTTTGCCTTGATGGTGGATTCGTGCAGATCAACTACGTGCGTGTTCTTGACAAATACGTCGCCCGGTTCGTTGAAGCCGATGTGACCGTCAAGACCGATGCCGAGCAGCTGCAGGTCGATGCCGCCAAAGCGAGCAATGCGTGCGTCGTATTCTGCGCACTCCTTGGCAAGATCGGCAGCACAGCCGTTGGGAACGTAGGTGTTCTCGCGGCGGATGTTGATGTGATCAAAGAGGTGCTTTTGCATAAAATAGCGATAGCTCTGGTCATCGTTCTCGCCAAGACCAACGTATTCGTCAAGGTTGATCGAAACAGTCTCGGAAAAGTCGATGTCGCCCTTGTTGTACCACTCCACCAGCTGACGGTAGATGCCCTCGGGAGAGGATCCCGTTGCAAGACCCAGCACGCTATTGGGCTTCATAATGACCTGTGCGGAGATGACGTTTGCCGCCTGACGGCTGAGCTTTTCGTAGCTGTCCACGGTGATGAATTTCATAGTAGTTCTTCCTTCCTTTATGTAAATTATTTGATTATCCTGACGTGATTCTCCGTTTACCGACGTGCGGTAGCTGCCGGGTGGCGCTCCCATGACGCGGTGAAATACGGTGCTGAAATAGTTTTGATCTGTGTAGCCAAGCTCCAATGCGGTTTCCCCCACGCGCTTGCCGTTTCGCAGCAGGAGTGCCGCGTGTCGCATCTTCATTTCGGTAAAATATCCGACGGCTCCCATGCCCGCATATTGCGTAAAGATCTTTTTGAGTGCCGAGAGGCTGATATGGCTCATGCTTGCAATGTCCTGCGCCGTCAACGGCTCGCGGATATGCTTGCGCAACAGCTCCACGATCTCGGCATAACGCAGGGCGGTTGCATTGGAAAGCGGTGCAACGGTGTTGCCTTTGCGCTCGCAAACGCGCAACAACAGCTCCTCCAGCTGCAATCTTGCGGCATTGAGCAAAGGACGCTCCTCGTTTTTTAGCCCCAAACGGATCTTTTCACATAAAGCAAGCAGCTGTGCGCATTCATCGGATTGCAGCTCCCAAACACGCGAGGCGCAGTATGGCATGGCTGCGGCAAAAAAAGAAAGATTGATCACATGCGGCTCGCTTTCACCCTCCGAGCGGATGCGGTGGAACTCATCGGGCGGATGCAGGATCATTTGTCCTGCGTGCAGCGTAAAGATCTCGTTTCCCGCGGTTACCCCCACACTGCCCTTGACCACCAACACCAGCTCGTAAAACGGGTGTGCTTCGCCTGCAAACTCGTAGTGGCGGCGGAAAAAGCGGTTGAGTGACGCATGGAACGCCAAAATGTCGGGGCACCGCCCCAAGGGACGGTCCTGCATGGAGGAGTTTGTACTGTATTCGGAGAAAATGTCCATATTCAAAGATTTTATACCCTTTCTCCTATTTCTATTTGCTTTTGGCTACGATATAATATATGATAACACAAAACACTGATAATTTCAATAGTTTTTTCTAATTTTATCCATAAATTTTCTGTTTGAAAGGAATGTCATCATGAAAACCGATCTGAACGAGATCCTGCGAAATTTTGCCATCGACGTTGAAACCGCGCCCTACGGCAACGGACACATCAACGATACCTATCTTGTCGAGGGCACGCCCAAGACCATTCTGCAGCGTATCAATACCTCGATCTTCAAGCGCCCCGACCATGTGATGGAGAACATTGCGGCGGTAACGGCACATCTGCGCAAAAAGATCATTGCCGCAGGGGGAGACCCGTTGCGCGAGACCTTGACGCTGGTTCCCACTGTGGACGGAAAGCCCTTTTACACTGCCCCCGACGGCAGTGCCTACCGTATGTACCATTTTATCCAGAACGCCAAGTCGTTTGATCAGGCAGATACGCCCGAGCTGTTTGCGGCATCGGCTCATGCGTTTGGTAAATTTCAAAGAATGCTTGCGGATTTTCCCGCACACACGCTGCATGAGGTGATTCCGAATTTCCACGACACGGGCGACCGTTTGCGTCAGTTCCGCGAGGCGCTGGAAAAGAATGCCGCAGGACGTGCAACATCGGTGCAGGAGGAGATCCAATTTGTCCTTGACCATGCCGATTGCGTGACCAAGGTCACCGATGCGATCGCAGACGGATCGATCCCGCTCCGCGTTACCCACAACGATACCAAGCTCAACAACGTCATGCTGGATGAGGTCACGCGTGAGGGCGTTTGCGTCATCGACCTTGATACGGTCATGCCCGGCTCACTTCTGTACGACTTTGGCGATGCACTGCGCTTTGGTGCCTCCACGGGCGCAGAGGATGAGACCGACCTTTCCAAGATCGAGTTTGACCTGACCTATTTTGAGGCATTCACCAAGGCATTTTTGGAGGAGGTCGGCGACGATATGACCGCGCGTGAGCGTGAGCTGTTGGCGTTCTCGGCACTGCTGCTGACATTAGAGTGCGGAATCCGCTTCCTGACCGACTATCTCAATGGCGATACCTATTTCCGTATCCATCGCGAGCATCACAATCTTGATCGCTGCCGCACGCAGTTCAAGCTGGTTGCCGACATGGAAAAGAAGATGGCACAAATGAATGCCATCGTTGCAAAATACTGATCAAAAAATGCTCCCACGTGCCGTCTTGGCTTGTGGGAGCATTTTAAAATAAAGTTTTTTCTAATTTGCTATTGAAATTTACGCAAATGAAAATACCAAAAAACTGTTGACAAAAATGGAAAGCTTTGCTATAATAGAAGCACGGCATTTGTGTAAGCGGTTACACAAACCAAAAAAATGATATTGAGAGGGATTTTTTTATGAGTATCAGGATCCATCAGACAAGGATCTCCCAAAGATTGCTTTCGGCATTGCTTGCATTGCTGTTGACGGTGGCGTGTCTGCCGCTTGCTGTCATCGGCGCGTCTGCGGCAACAACGCTCACTGCCGATACGTCTTGGGAGACCGATGCCGACGGCGCGTACAAGCTGACCACACGGGAGGAGGTCTACGGCTTTTTCTCCCAGCTGCACGGCGGCAAGCTGACTGTGGCAAAGACCTACCGACTTTATTGTGATGCCGATTTTACGGGCGTTGATTTTCCTGTGGCGGCAAAAAAGGGATTTCTTGGCGTGTTTGACGGCAACGGACATACGCTGTCGGGCATTCACGTGACGGCAACCGCTGATGGCTACGGCATTTTCGGCGGACAGATCGTAGGTGCTGCAACCGTCAAGGATCTTGCCGTTGTTGATTCCTCCATTACGGCATCCTGCGTTTACGTAGGTGCCATCTTTGGTCTCAAAACCACGGGAAACGCCACTTCTCCCAATGTCAATCCCATCGTATTGGAAAACCTGTACGTGGACGTGGATATTACCAACAGCTATCAGTATCCTTCCACGGCAACCACGGACGGTGGCAAGCGTTGTCAAACGGGCGGCTTGATCGGGCGCGTGGGACACAGCACCACGCTGACCAACTGCGTTTACGCGGGCAATATAGAGATCACCTCCGATGCCCAAGCCGCAGGTGGCTTGATCGGTGCCGTAGAGGGTACGGGAACCTACCTTGCAAGCGGGCTGAACCTGACCGCAAGCAATTGCGCGTTTTACGGCAGCCTCAAGGCGGGGGGACAGACCTCGTCTCCGTTGTTTGGATTTTTGAACGATGCAACCACCGCAAGTATTTCCAACTGCATTGCGGCAGGACACTGGGGATACTCCACGACGTCGCAAAACGGCGTTGTGTGGGGATATACCGCAGGCTTGACGGGTAACAAGACCGTAACCAACCTTTACTATACCCATGATGCCAACGTTTTTGTTACCACCTCTCCCACCTCTCCCACCGTCTGCCGCACCACCGAGCATGCGCTCAAGAGCGTTACCTCGTTGCAGCTGATCGAGGAATGGGGACTTACGGCGTGGTCAAGGATCGATGCTTATTCCTATCCGTTGCCCAAGACCGTTGCACTTCTTTTGCCCGAGGGCGCAAGACCTGTGAGCGAAAGCACCAGATTGATCGGATACCAAAGACGTGATCCCGATGCTGCCGACGGACGCTTTGATCTGCGTCTGGTTGCCGTGGTGGACGGCCTGGCATATCAAAACATCGGCTTTGACGTGGAGATCAGATTTGACATCAACGGCAAAGCGGTGCAAAGCGTTACCAATGCTGGGGAGGCGCCGATCACCGAGGTCTACGGCATGCTGACGGGAACCGACGAAAACGATACGCGCAAGACCTACACGGCGGCGGAGCTTGGAGGCGCATACATTTTTGCTCTGAATATCACGGGGATCCCCGACGTCAACGGTCTGTATTTTACGGTCACGACCTATCATACCGATCCCGACGGTCAAAAAACGGCGGATCATACCGAGTCCTTTGTGTTAAGCAAGCTTGGAGTCCCCGTTCTGCCCGATGCCACCGATGCGGCACCGCTGAATTTCAAGCTCAGTGAGAGCGACCGAGAGCTGCGTTACAGCAGCGTGACAAAAGAGGATTATCTTGCATACTGTGTGCGCTTAGAGGCACTTGGATATACCAAATATACCGCGCACACGCTTGCAAACAATGCCTTTGCCACCTACACGGGATATGGCAAGAGTATTTACGTCTCTTATTTTGATGCCACCGACCGCCTGCAGATCGTGCATGGTGACAAGGGGTATCTCCCTGCAATCAGCGCCCCTGACTACGAGGCGGTTGTTACGCCTACTGTGACACAGCTTGCCGATTCGGTGGGAATGTCCTACCTGATTCAGCTTGCCGACGGTAGCTTTGTGATGGTGGACGGCGGAACCTATGGAACGGTTTCAAGCGACGGAGACAACGCAGGGAATGAAACGACCGAGACACGCTACAACGATGCCGATATAGAAAATCTTTACAATGTCATCAAGGAAAAATACGATGCGATCCCCACGGCAAGCAAGCCCGAGAGCGGAAAGCCCGAGATCACCTGGCTGATCTCGCACGCACATACCGACCATATTACGCTTGCCACACAGTTTTTGCGGGTGTATCACGACAAGATTAATCTAAAAACCGTGGGTTACAATCTGCCCGATTGTACGAATAAAAGCTTAAAGACGATAGTAAAAGAAAATACAGATG
>JAGANE010000207.1 GCA_017624395.1 Clostridia bacterium | reverse complement strand
GTTGAGCGTAAGCGAACAAGCAAAACCGACCGAGTAAAACGAGGGAGGGATCTATTATGGCGCTTTCTTGGCTTGCCATCTGAAAAGTATCTTTGACGATGGCAAAAAGGATTTTTCACCGCCCCCTATCCTTCCCTGCCAAATTATGCTTTAGCGATTTGGCACGAAAAGGCTATGGAATACGGATACCCCTAAAACGATTGCATCAAGGATAAACTTTCACCCTCGATAGATAAAAGCGGGAATACATGTGTCCTTCTTTGAAAAGAGGGTCATAATCAAAAATGCAGTGAAAGTTTTGAAGATTCTTAAGAAACTTTTTCAAAAAGTTTCTTAAGCCGCCGGAGGCAAAAACCGCGTCCCCAAACCGCGCCATTTAAAATCGGATATTACAAAGAAAGGACAACTATGCAAACCATTGAAGAACGCTATCTTGCCGCAAAGCGTGCGCTTTTTGACAAGGTATATCAATCGCTCAACGACCGTCAACGCGAGGCGGTATTTACGGTCAACAATCCGTTACTTGTTTTAGCAGGTGCGGGGAGTGGAAAGACCACGGTGCTGGTACGCCGCATTGCTTTTATCATTCGTTACGGAAACGCCTATTTCAGCGAGTATATTCCTTATGGAACAGACGAGGGGCGCGTACGGGAATTGGAGAACGCGCTCTCGCTTGCTCCTGCCGAGATCGAGAACGGGATCCTATCCGAATTTTCCAACAATGCCTGCGAGCCGTACCGTATTCTTGCCATTACCTTTACCAACAAGGCGGCAAATGAGATCAAGGAGCGACTTGCAAAAATGTTTCCCGAGGACACGGGAACTGCGGGGGACATCTGGACGGGAACCTTTCACTCGGTCTGCATGCGGATTCTGCGATTGCATTGTGAAAAGGTAGGCTACCGCACAGGCTTTACCATTTACGATACCGACGATAGCAAAAAGGCAATGCTTTCTGCCATGCAGCGTTGCAATATTGACGAAAAGCTACTGCCCGTCAAGGGTGTGATGGGGGCGATCAGCCGTGCCAAGGATCGCTTGATGACGCCCGATGACTTTGCGATAGAGGCTGGTGGAGATTTCCGTCAAAAGCAGATCGCGCGCGTTTACGAGGCGTATCAGCAGCTTTTGCGCGAGTCGAATGCGCTTGATTTTGACGATATTATCATGCAGACGGTTCTGCTTCTCAAAAATCACGCAGAGGTACGCGAGGCGTACCAAAAGCGCTTTAAATACGTTTGTGTGGACGAGTTTCAGGATACCAACGTGGCGCAATTGCAGCTGACTGTGTTGCTTTCGGGCTTTTATCAAAACTTGATGGTGGTGGGCGACGACGATCAAAGCATTTACAAGTTCCGCGGAGCCACCATTGAAAATATTCTGACCTTTGACAAAACCTTTCCTGCGGCAAAGGTGATCAAGCTGGAGCAAAACTATCGCTCCACGCAAACCATTCTGGATGCGGCAAACGCCGTGATCGCTCATAACGCGGGGCGCAAGGGAAAAACGCTGTGGACGGCGGCAGGAGAGGGAGAAAAGATCCATCTTCGTCTTTGCGACGATCAGAATATGGAGGCGCGTTTTGTCGTGGACACGGTCAACCGCACCGTGGCAAGGGGCGAGGCGACCTACCGCGATTTTGCCGTGCTTTACCGCACCAACGCGCAGTCGCAAAGCATTGAGAAGGCGTTTGCACGCTCGGCGGTTCCTTACCGTGTGCTTGGCGGCACGCGCTTTACCGACCGCAAGGAGATCCGTGACGCGGTAGCGTATTTGCAGTTGATCAACAACCATGACGACAATCTGCGTCTTGCTCGCATCATCAACGAGCCAAAGCGAAAGATCGGTGCCAAAACGCTGGAGGCGGTTGCCGAGATTGCCGAGGAGCTGGGTTGCAGTCAGTTCTCGGTCATTGCGCGCGCATCGTCGTTCCCTGCCTTGGAGCGCAGCAAAGCAACGCTGGAGCAATTTGGGGAGCTGATCCGTTCGCTTGCCGAGCTTTCCGAGCGTGTGACGCTGGACGTTCTGTTTGATGCCGTGCTGGATCGCTCGGGCTACCGACAGATGCTGATCGACGCGGGTGCCGAGGAGGCAGACAGATTGGAAAATCTGGAGGAATTCAAATCGGGCATTTTGGAATATATGAAGGAAAACGAGGAGCCGACACTGACCGGCTTTTTGGAGGAGACCGCGCTTGTTGCCGACGTGGATCGCTACGATGAAAGCGCCGATGCGGTGGTGATGATGACCATTCACAGTGCCAAGGGCTTGGAGTTCCCCATTGTCTTTTTGCCCGGTATGGAGGACGGATTGTTCCCCGGTATGCAGACGATTACGGCAGGGGAGAGCGAAATGGAGGAGGAGCGCAGGCTTGCATACGTTGCCATCACGCGTGCCAAAAAGGAGCTGTATATGATCCATACGCGCAACCGATTGCTCTATGGACAAACCATGTACAACCCCGTGTCGCGTTTTGTCAGCGAGATCCCCTCCTCGCTTGTTGAAAAGCCCGAGGAGGAAGGCGCTGCCTACGGTGCGGGCTTTGGACGGGCGGCGTTTGGAGGCTCGTCGTGGGGGACGGGAAGCGGAGGCGGCTCTTGGGGTAAGAGCGCATCGGTTTACGGTTCACGCGGAGCCGAAGCCCCCTCAACGCAAAAGCGTACTTATTATTCTGCTCCTGTCCCGCGCACCGAGGTCAAGCGCACCGCGCCGCCGTCGGCAGAGAGGATCACTGTAGGCAAAAATCTTGCTACGCCCAAGTCGGGGGCAAGAGAGGTGTTCTCTGCGGGAGACCGCGTCCGTCATATGACCTTTGGCGACGGAGAGATCCTTTCGGTCAAGCCGATGGGAGCGGATACCCTCTATGAGATCGTCTTTGATCGCGGGGGTACCAAAAAGCTGATGGCTACTTACGCAAAATTGAAAAAGATTTAAGGACACGAGGATGCGGTTTTTTGGGGAAAACTTTTTGAAAAAAGTTTTCCCCAAACCCCTTTCAAAAACTTTCACTGCATTTTTGATTGTGACCCTCCTTTCAAAGAAGGACACACGTATTCCCACTCTTTTCTATCGAGGGTGAAAGTTTATCCTTGATGAAATCGTTTTAGGGGTATCCGTATTCCATAGCCTTTTCGTGCCAAATCGCTAAAGCATAATTTGGCAGGGAAGGATAAGAGCGGCGAAAAGT
>JAGANE010000206.1 GCA_017624395.1 Clostridia bacterium | reverse complement strand
TTCCCCTCCTCGGTCGTAAAGGTATACTTGTTTATACAGAGTCTGGTTTCAGTCCAGGTTTTTCCACCATCCGAACTGTGCAACAAAAAATCGCCGCGTTCGATTCCCATTTCCCGAGCACGGGCAGCCGCCTGCCGATCCATTTCCTCCAATTGTTCCTTCGTATAGTTTCCCCATTCACTTTTGGTCAGAGGCGAACGACCAAAAGAACACATTACCGTATCAGTAATCTCATCGTAAACCGCGCTGCCAATATTACATGCCCATCCAGAAATATCCATCAGGGGCTTTACCGGCGACCAATCCTCCCCTGCTTGTTTACAAGAAACCATCAAAGAAACTTCGGCAGCTTCATCCGCAACCGTATTCTTGCGGTCGTTGCAAAAAGCCAAAACCGTTCCGTCCTTGGTTGCCACAATACTTGGAATACGGTAATTAGAATGCTCTTTCGTGGGAAAAAGTAATGTTTCCTTCGCAAACATAATAAAATCCTCCTTATCTTAGTTACCCTTATATTTTTTTCAGATAAACGATCTCTGCATGATCCCGCTCTCCTAATAAGGGGAACGAAATTCCATGCCGCAGGCTTTCACCCGTGTATTTTGTTCCTGTTAGTTGATCTTGATAGATGACATTGGATTTTGCTTGACGAATTTTCAAAAGTTTTGTCTTCCCCTCTTTGCAATCCGCCTTTTCAATCACCGTCAACAAAAACTCGTCTCTTGTTTCCGAGGCATAGTAATATGCCGAATAGGGATAATAAACCGGAGATACCAAGCTGTAATGCTCTCCCAAACGCATCAAATGTTCAAAGTCTCTGTATTGCTGAATCTGTTTCTTCATTTCGACTTTGATCTCATCATTCATTTTGAGAATGTGCAATTCATACCCCAACATTCCCCCAACTGCAACCTTATAGCGATAATCCAACGATTTTAAACTATCCTTAGGATTGGAAACATGGCAGGACATGGTGGTTGCGGGATAAGCAAGCATCGCGTTTGCCTGAATCATAGTGCGGTCATATGGATTGGTATTGTCACTCGTCCAAATTTGAATCCCATAGTACATCATACCAAGATCGTATCTTCCTCCGCCGCCGGAGCAGGTTTCAATCACCGCGTTGGGATATTGCTCACGGAACCATTGCAACAGACTGTATACCCCTTTCATATAACGGAAACGGACCTCATCCTGCCGATCGGCAGACCAATATGCCGAACCAACATCAGTTAAATGGCGGTTCATATCCCATTTAAAATAATCAAGCGGAACATCCTCGAATGTTTTCAAAAAGCTTTCCTTCAGATAATCAATTACGTTGGGATTGGACATATCCAATACCAATTGATTGCGGGAGAGCTTTGCTTCACGTCCCGAAACGTGCAAACACCATTCGGGATGCGCACGGTAAAGATCGGAATCGGGATTGACCATTTCCGGCTCTATCCATATTCCAAACCGAATCCCCTTTGCCTTAATTTCTTCCACAAAAGGCTTTAACCCCTTGGGGAATTTTTTGAGATTTACAAACCAATCCCCAAGACCTGCGTGATCGTGATTACGAGCACCAAACCATCCGTCATCCATTACAAGCATGTCAAAGCCAAGTTTTGTTGCCTCATCGGCAAATTGCAAAAGTGTTTCCTCTTGAATATTGAACAGGCATGCCTCCCACGTATTCAGTACGATAGGATGAGGCTTTAATGCCTCGGGCGGCAAAATGTGAGTTCTGACAAAACGATGAAAGTTTCTGCTCATGCAACCAAAACCCGAACTCGAATACGTCATCACGGCTTCGGGGGAGCAAAAGTGATCGCCGGGATCAAGCGTATAAGAAAAGCATTCACTTCCCAAGCCCACCAAAACACGCGTATGGTTTTGTTGATCCACCTCCACCTCATTTAAAAAGCATCCTGAATATACAAAATTAAATCCGTATACGTCTCCCTTTTCCTCGGTTGCCTTGTGAGAACAGATAGCAAAAAAGGGATTATACTGATGAGATGTGCTACCACGGCGCGAGGTAATCGCCTGCGTTCCGTGATGTAGGGGAACACGTTGATAATTACATTCGTGAGGGTGGGAACCGTAAAGAGAAACCATATCGTAATCACAGCGGTCGAGATCCAATGTAAGCGACATACATTTTTCAATTTTTACAAATGCATCACCCCTGTTTTCAATCACCATATAACGGCTGATAATATCCTCTTTTTCAAACACGGTGTAATAAAGGAACAACCGACATTTAGTAATTGGATCAACCAAAGTAACCTCTAACGTTTGCGTTGTTTCGTCAACACGCGCTTCGGGAAGCCCCTCCAAAGAATAGCGTCCGTTGAAAATTCGATAAGAATCGTATAAAAAATCGGTTACAGAAGTGCCATCAGCACCTCGCAAGCGAAGTGCATCAGTACGAAAATCCCCCGATCCGAAAAACGAACACTCTTGCGAAAAGATATCGGTAGACCAACGGTCACCCAATGTGGCAAGGTAAGGGGCAAAGTTATAGTAATCGTTGTCCTCCGGTGCTTGAAACTCGCTTATTCTTTTACCATAATATAGGTGCCTCAAGAACCGATCCTTTGAAGCGTCAAAAATGTACGTGGTTCTCTTGGTGTTCAATACAAATTGATTTGTTGATGTAAAAAAGCTAATTGACATTAGAAACCCTCCGTTTAAAATGATGAAACGCGATATATTGCTGATTCAAATGGTGCATACACGCGATTAATAGGTGCGGATTGCAGATTTAGGTTAGAAAGAATCAACTTTCCATCCAAATTGGAAAGTTCAATTTTATTCTCTTTCTCAAAATTACAAACCACCAAAAAATGCTCATCTTCGTATATACGCTCATAAATAAAGCACCCTTCTTGTTGTGGTGTCACATCACGGAAAAGCCCCCTTCGAAATGCCTTGAACTGCTTGCGCAAAGCAAACAAGCTACGGTAATAGTTTAATACCGAAAGATCGCTTTCCAAATCACTTTCCACATTGATTTCATTGCTTCTGCTTCCGAAAGGCAACCAAGGCTTACCCGTGGTAAATCCAAATTTTTCATTTTTATTCCATGCCATGGGACGGCGCGGATTATCTCGGCTTCCGTAGTTGATTTTTTCCATCAACTCCGCCTCCGATAACCGCTCTTTGTTTTCCATATAGTAATTTACAGTTTCAATATCATCAAAATCTGCCAATGACGCAAAGGACGAGTTCGCCGCTCCGATTTCCTGTCCTTGGTATATAAACGGAATACCCTTTAATCCATATACCATGGTTGCAATAGCAGTTGCGCTCTCATAACGGTACTTTTGATCATCTCCAATTCGTGAAACATACCAACCGTTGTCATGATTGTCAGTCAACAATGTATATAAGAAGTCATGCTGTGTAGAAAAGTTTTGCCATTTGCTCAAAATTTGAGAAACCTGTTGAACTGTATGAGGAATGGCGGTAAATTTGTCGGTTCTTCCAACTCTAAAATGTTCAAATTGGAAGGTGCATTTCAACTCTCCGCGATCTTCCCCACAAATCGCACGGATACTGCGTTCATCCGACTGACATTCACCAACAGTAAAAATATGTCTTACTTTATCTCGGTCAAACAGCTCCTGCAAATAGTCGTGCAAAAGCGGACCGTTATACATTTTTCCTGCTTCAAAGTCTTTGGAAATAAAGTCCAAAACGTCACATCGAAAACCGTCAACGCCTTTATCCACCCAAAAATCCAAAATATGACAAAAAGCCTTTCTAACCTTTGGGTTTGTCCAATTCACATCGGGTTGTTCAATTGCAAAGGAATGCAAGTAATACTCCTGTGTTGCCTCATTGTATTCCCATGCGCTTCCTCCAAATACAGATTTCCAATTTGTAAGAGGCTTTTCTGCCCAATAATAGTAATCGTGATAGGGATTGTCGCGTGAACTTCTTGCTTCACGAAACCACTCATGCTCGTTTGAAGTATGGTTTGCAACAAAATCCATGATGATCCTAATGCCCATTCCGTGCGCCTTCTTTACCAAGCGCTCAAAGTCATCCATTGTCCCGTATTCGGGCTGCAGTGCGCAATAATCCGAAATATCATATCCGTTATCACGTTGCGGGCTTTGATAGATGGGACAGATCCAAATCGCATTTGCACCAAGATCTTTAATGTATTCCAGTTTTTCGGCAATACCATTGATATCCCCGATTCCGTCTCCATTGCTATCATAAAAACTTTTCGGATAGATCTGATACACCGTCATATCCAAAAAACGGCTGAAATTTTCGGTCATAATAAAATCTCCTCTTATTTGAGTAATCGATGATAATAAACGACAGGGATTGCACTCCAACCGTGACACAGACTTCCTGCATTGCCAAAATCCGCCGCACCTTTTGCGGTTTCCCAAAAGCTGGTAGCACCGCAATCCAGCATGTATCCATATGACGCGTCAATATCACACAGAATATAGGAAGCATATAGATCTCTGTCGGTTATCAGTAGCGCGTCGTACAAAAACGCCCGCATGCTTAAGGTAGTGGGAACGATCTCGGCGTCATTGAGGATTCGTTCACAAACTTGCCTTGCTCTTTCTCCCTTTGCTGCTCCGCACAAAACTGCCAAAGAATTTCCAAGTGCCGAGGTATGCGTTCGGTCAGGACGGTCAAGATAAAGCGCGCGTTCTTCACTCCAAAATACACGATTGATTGCCAAATTCAACGCTTGTGCTTCCTCGCGATAGTGTACGGCATCCTCCTTGCACCCGATCAGGTCGGCCATGGCAGCCATATGTCCCAATGCAAAGGAAAGCAGAGCATTCAACACAAGATCAAAGGACTTTTCCCGCCCTTTTTCCCCGCTTCCCTGCAAGTTGGGTTGCCATTCGTAAAAATTCCAATAACGTTTTTCTCCGTAAAAATTTGAAATGACACCGTTCTCCTTACGTGCCAAGAATGCCTCCAAGACCCCATTCATTTTTGCATAATACGTTTGGATAAGGGAAACGTCCTTTGAAAACTCGGCATACTCTCGCATTTGCTGTAGCCAGTGCAGGGAGAATGAAGGAATTACAAGTTCTTCGTCACTGGGGAATGTAATATGTAACAAATTATCCTCACTACGGTCCTGTCCCATCAAATCTAACGAAGCTCTTGCAAAAGCGTATTCGCCAAACGCATAATATCCGCATAGCATTTGGTTACGGCTGTCCATCGTGTAAAGCGCTTGTTCTCTCCACGGACAATCCTCGTAATGCTCAAACATACAAAAGCGCAGGGTTTTGACACAGGTATCATAAATACGTTGACGCAGGGCGCTTTCTGTGTTATAAGGCTTGACCGTCAGGGGATATTCGGCAGGATGCAGGCCAATTTGCTCAATCTTGACTGTATCCTCACAATCCACCTGCAAATATCGACAGCCCATGCGTCGCATATAGTTAGAAAACGTCACCCGTTCTCCGTTTCCGATCAGTTCTACTGAAAAATCGCGATTTCCAATCCTTCGCGGAACGACCTGCGCTCCGTTTTCATCGGTAACCAAATGCTCGCCGTACGAAACTGTTACGGTTGCCCCCTTGGGAGCTTGGAAGCCAATGCCGAGATAGCCTACCGTCTCATGCCCAAGGTCGTATATCATCGGAGATTGACAGATCGGAACGGCAGGAGCAAACGGCTTTAAAACGATCTTTTGATTGGGGCGTGGATAAAGCATTTCAGGACGGTCGGAAAGCTCAATGGCGTGACTGTAATCGACAGGAACGAAATTCGCACGGGTTTCCCCATTGTCCCCGGTAGCATCGTAGGTATAGGAAAAGCCAATCTGAGAGGTAATTAATTTTTGCTTGCCAGACACGTATTCGGTTGCTTTTTTACATAATGTATTCACGCTTGAATAGGCGATTACATTATCATTTTCGGAAATTTCATAAATCAAACCCGGCATTCCCTTGTAGTAGGTAAGCGCGGTCTTGCCAAAATACCACACTAAAATACTGACGGCATTTTTTCCCGTTTGACAATAAGGAGTCAGATCAATCCTATCATAAACCTTATGATAGGGATAGTCAGCATACTGTCCAAAGCCGGCAAGTTGTCCGTTGACGTACAATTCGTAATTACTGTCGCAGGAAAGCTCAATCGCAATCTTCCCGCCCATGCTTTCAAAATCCTGATAAAAGCGCACATACTCATCTGGATGAGCTTCGGTATGCGCCCAGATCCATTTTGCATCATTCATAGCATCTTCTCCTGTTTCCAAGTAGTTTTTTGTAAAGCTTATTGATCCGACATCATTGCTTAAACAAGTGAAAAAGCAAACAACCTTTCAAGTGGGAAACCACTGTCTCTTTCAGTGGTTATCCCACAAAATATGCTCCCACAACCAAATATTTCTCTTTTACTTTTTTTGAAATCATTTAAGAAAAAGTAGCCTCCGGCCATTCATCATAAGCAGAAAGCTCGTCTTTATCGACTGCCCAGATGTGCTGACGTTGTGCATAGTGGTATGTTGTTGCAACCGTTTCTCCAACGTACGGAGCTCTTTCGGAAATACCCGTTCCAATAATCACATGTGTGTTCGTGACGTAAATGAAAGGGTCTACGATATGGTTGACAAGCGATGAGCTGTTATAGCTGTAGTTGGATTCCCACCACCAAATGTCGCCCATATACTTCCAATTCTTACCGTCCGTAGTGTATGCAAGTGCCAAGCGCGAACGCGGCATTGCGTCATCGGTGGTTGCAGGCTCTCCGTAGCACCATACCATGTAGTAGGTATAATCGGTCGGTCCATTGGGATCCTTCACGATCGCCATCGACGATCTTCCGCAATCAAAGCCTTCCATTTTCGTGATCGCTCCCCAAGTCACACCGCCGTCGGTAGACTCGGAATAAACAATGGTATCATAATTCGTAGACCAAGACACCATACATCTCAACACGCCACCCTCACATTCAATGATCTTTCCTTCTCCAAAGCGATGTCCTGAATTACCGGGCATGGTATAAGACGAGGTCTTGGAGCGGGTCCACGTGGCTCCGTTATCATCCGAATAATAGATCTCAAAGCAAACTACAACAGTGTTTCCGTTGATCACTTCGTACTGCTTGCTTTCGTAGTTCTGTACGTAGAGCAATCTGCCTGCCTTGCTTTGGAACATCTTGTCGTTCATGTTTCCTGCGTTCAGAGCTACGGTTCCTTCATGCAGACGATCACAGATCTTTCCTGTTTTCGTCCAGGTCTGTCCTTCGTCCTTGGATGTTTCAATCGTTACGTCGGTTCCCGAGTATACCGTCTTGATCAGATCACCGTTTTGCAGGCGGAACACCGATGCGTAGGAGCCACTATACCATGATTCCTCGGTCTCCCAGCTTGCTCCGTTATCCGTGGATACAAACGCGGCTCCACTGTGATGAATATAGTGCAGATTTCCGTCGTTCAGCTCGATTACAGAACCGCCCTCCAAATATGCGTCACCCGGCAATACCGTGTGTACGATACCTTGAATAATATGTCCCATGCCACCTGAGGAAAACTCCACGTTGACGTTATCAAGCGTTACCGCTACGTCATAGGCAAATACCGCAATTCTTCCGGGGGTTACCTGCGTAACGCTTCCACTGAGAATCTCGGTTCCGTCTACCGCAAGCTTTGCAGTGCCGTTCTCTACGGTGAGTGTCAAATGGTAAGTCTGTCCTGCCGTCAAGGTTGCAGCTTTCGTTGCAACACGGATAGCGGTAAAGTCCTCGCCCTCACGGCTTTCGATAAACCAACAGCCGTTGACATAATCATATCCGCCGCGCACGTATCCGTACTCAGAGGTATAACGCAGCTGCAAGCCAAAGCTTCCCTTGCCTGCGGTTTTGGGAGCAGCTTTCAGGTCTGCGCTAAATACACTGTTCTTTTCATAAACGTGCAAATAAGTCAGCTCATATCCGTTGCCGGACGATACGTATGCACCGCCGTTCACCGTCCAATGATCATTCGTGCTTTCTTCCATCCAATAGCTCTCGCCGCTGAAATCATCGGTAAAGACGTTGGGATTTGCCACATTTGTAGCATTGCTCCAACCGTTATATTTGGTCAGGCGAAGCTCTGCGGTCAGCTCACAGCCCGTGATGTTGATGCTCTCGGGACGCTGTGCATCATCGGTATGCAGATAATATTTTGCAAACAGAGGGATCAAGGTATCAAGTGCGGGGTTATAGAAGGTTGCGAAAACGATCTTATTTCCAACGCTCTTGACGTTATACGCTGCATAGCGTTCCGCACCGCTGAGATAGCCTGCGTATGCCTGCTGCGATTCGGTACGGTTGGTCAGTCCCAACAAGATCTCATGCTCGCCTACCGCCTTTTCGGTATCGGTTACGATCGGCAAGCGAATACCCGAGGTGCGGTAGAAATAGCCCTGCAGGGATTTTGCCGCGTTCAGCTCTCGCGTGACCGCGTTGCTCGGCACAACGATCGAATACGAGGACAGGGGTTGAGTATTGACGGTAACGTTACTCTTGATATCCTCCGGCGGCATAAAGCTA
>JAGANE010000205.1 GCA_017624395.1 Clostridia bacterium | reverse complement strand
TGTGCGCTGTTTCTTGCAAGCGTCATCTGCTCCAATAAAAAAGCCGCCCGATCCGAAAAGCAGATGACGGGAATCACGAACCAAAATTCGACTGCGTCGAATTTCGCGTACAACCCGCTCTTTGGGGAATCTGTTCTTTTAAGCTTCTGCGGCTTGTGCGCGATTTCTCGCATCTGTCATCTGCTCCAATAAAAAAGCCGCCCGATCGGCGGCTTTTTTATTGGAGCAGATGACGGGAATCGAACCCGCGTATTCGGCTTGGGAAGCGGACACTCTGCCATTGAGTTACATCTGCAACAGCGTTCCCATCAAAGCCTCCATAAAGAGACTTTGGTGCGGAACAGTAATATTATAATACAAAATCGTTCCCGTGTCAAGACATCGGGCAAATTTTTTCGCAAAAACCTTTCCAAAAAGCTTCGACATTTTTTTGACGCCTGCTCTTTTTGGGACTCCTCAAGCCTTTTTTTCGTTCCCCATACCTGTGAATCTACCAAAACATCTTGCAATTGACTGCAAAATGTGTTATACTGTTAGCAACACTTTTGGTTATCATTTTTAACGCAAAGGATCCTACATATGAACAAATTCCGCAATCTCAAGGGGAGCCTGATCCTCTGCCTCGCCTCGTTGATCTGGGGCTTGGCATTCGTGGCACAAAGCGATGCCGCCGACAAGGTTCCGCCTCTGCTTTTTAACAGCCTGCGCTCCTTCATCGGTGCGCTCTTTCTTCTCATTTTGCTCCTCATTCGCAGCCGCACATCGGAGCATCCGCTGATCCCCAAAGCCCCCGCAGATCGAAAAACGACCCTGACAGGTGGGCTTTTGTGCGGTCTCTTTTTGACCGTGAGCGTTAATCTGCAGCAGTTTGGCATTACCTATTACCCCGATGGCGTTGCCGCAGAGGCACGCGCGGGCTTTTTAACCGCGCTATACGTCATTTTGGTACCTTTGATCTCCGTCTTTCTCGGAAAAAAAATCGGTCTGCCAATTCTATTTTCGGTCGCCATTGCCATGGTCGGCATCTGGTTCCTCTGCTTTTCGGATGGAATGGGCGGAATCTATCTCGGTGACGTGCTGGTCTTTCTTTGTGCCATCAGCTTTTCACTGCATATTTTGACCATTGACCGTTACGTGGATGCCGTAGGAGGCGTAAATCTCTCCTTTTGGCAGTTCCTTGTTTGCGGAATTTTCTCCGCAATCCTCTCCCTGATCTTTGAAGAGGCTGTTTGGCAAAACATTCTTGCCGCCGCACCGCAGATCCTCTATCTCGGTATCTTTTCCAGCGGAATCGCCTATACGCTGCAAATCATCGGACAAAGATATGCCGAACCGACCGTTGCCTCACTCTCCATGAGTCTGGAAAGCGTATTTGCCGCGCTTGGCGGTTGGATCATTTCGGGCAACAGCCTTTCTCTGTTTGAGCTGATGGGCTGCGGTCTTGTCTTTTGCGCCATCATTCTGGCACAGATCCCCTTTTCAAAAAATGAGCGAAGAAAGATCAAAAAGCAATGACGTGGATGACAAAAAGCCCTCTTGATACGTTCAAGAAGGCTTTGACATGATTAAAAAAGAGTCTCGGAATTGCGGACACGGATATTCATTTTGCAACGCTCCGCCTGCGCGCCGTGGATCTCAATGAGGTATTCAATATCGAGATACCCCTCCTCCAAAAGCCTGTTTTTTACATAAAGCGTGCGGACGCATACCTGAAAGCTGCTGAAAATGGTATCATAAACACTGAAGTGGCGCTTTCCCTCCTCAAAAACCAAAGAGGTCAACACCGTTCCCGTGCGATTCATGGAGATCAGTCCGGGGGCATTTCTGGCAAAGCCAACCGTGGTCACCGCACCTTGCATACCGCTCAATTCGCTCTCATCGTACATCAGCTCCACGCGCTCGGCGTTGGTCACAAGCTTTCCCTCAATCAAAAGCTCCTCGGGACCGTTTTGCTCTGCATCGGGCAGGGGCAACGGCTCGCCGTCACAGTCCTCGGATTCTTCAAACAGGTCTGCCGCAATCATCAGGCGCGTGGTGGTGATGGAGATCATCACGTTTCGTTTTGTCATAGCAGGCTTCCTCCTCAGGCATTGCCGTTTTGACGGCGGCGCAAAATTTCGGCAACCTTTAAGATCGCCACCTGTGTTTTTCCGTCGGTAATCTCGCCGCTCATGACCATATCCACCAGCGTAGAGAGCGGCAAACGGAAGGTTTCCAAAAATTCATCGTCGTCAAGATCGGTCTCCCCAAAGGTCAAACCCTCGGCAAGATAAAGATCGATCTTTTCATCCAGAATGGCGGGCGTGGAGCGATAAAGCCCGAGATACGTCAGCTTTTGGCAACGCGCCCCCGTTTCCTCACGCAGCTCGCGCAATGCCGCCTCCACGTGATCCTCGGTTTTGCTATCCAGCTTGCCTGCGGGGATCTCGGTCATCAGACAGCCGTGCGCATAGCGGTACTGCCGAACACAGATGACCTCGCCGTCGTCGGTCAAGGGAAGCACCGCAACCGCACCGATGTGACGGACGTATTCACGGATAGACGGTTCTCCGTTTGGCAGAGCGATCTGATCCACGTACAGATGCACGACCCGCCCGTCGTAGATCAGCTCCGAGGAGACGCAACGCTCCTTTAACATATTTTCATTTTGATGATCCATATTCAAATTCCTTTCCACAGGGACATACTTTATACATTATACATCATTTTGACGCTTTTGTAAAGAGCGAAAGAAAAACTTTCAAAAAAAGAAGGGATGACGACGAATGAATTGCAAGGAAGAACAGCTAAGAACAGCAATGCTGCTTGGATGCGAGGCGATGGAAAGGCTGAAAAACGCACACGTGGCGGTATTTGGCATTGGCGGGGTCGGTGGGCATCTTTGCGAGGCATTGGCGCGCGCGGGCGTGGGTGCCATTGATCTGTTTGACAACGACACGGTCTCGCTTTCCAATATCAACCGTCAAGCCGTCGCCCTGCATTCCACGGTAGGACTGCCCAAGGTGGAGGTCATGCGGGATCGCATTAAAGACATCAACCCCGATTGCCGCGTAGAGATCCACCAAGCCTTTTACCTGCCGCAAAACGCAGACGAATATCCCTTGGAAAAATACGATTATATTGCGGATGCCATTGATACGGTGTCGGCAAAAATTGAGCTTGCCGTCAGAGCCGATCGTGCAAAAATCCCCTTGATCGCGTCAATGGGAACGGGAAACCGCACCGATCCCACCAAATTTGCCGTTACCGACCTCTTTCGCACCGAAGGTTGCCCTTTGGCGCGTGTGATGCGGCGTGAGCTGAAGGCACGCGGGATCCGTCGCCTTAAGGTGGTATTTTCCTCGGAGCCAACCGTGCAAAGCCCCATCGATCCCCCTGCTCTACCCGACGATTCCGAGTGCCGCAAGCCTGTTCCCGCATCGCTCCCCTTTGTTCCGTCCGTGGCAGGGCTGATCATGGCACGCGAGATCGTTTTTGATCTGATCTCTAAATAAATCTTCCATTCAAAAAACAAATTCAATTCGTAAAAAAAGTAAAACCGCTTTTGTCATCGTCAAAAACGATCGCAAAAGCGGTTTTATATTGATCGTAAAGGCAAAGCTTATTTTTCCTTCCGATTTTTCTGCCAGATCAGGGCAAGACCTTTGAGAAGCAGGGTTTCGTCAAGGGTGATCCGATGCCTGCAATAGGGACAGATCAATGCACTCATACCACCCGTTGCAACGATGGAGGCAGGCTCACGCCCAAGTGCTTCGGCAAAACGGTCAAGCAGACCGTCTACCGCCCCCGCAGTACCGTACACGATTCCCGCCTTCATGCTGTCCACCGTGTTGGCGGCAATGACGTTACGTGGCGGCAAGATCTCAATGCGAGGCAGGAGTGCAGTCTGCTCTGCCAGGGCGTTGAGCGAGATCCCCACACCCGGCAAAATTGCACCGCCCACATACTTTCCGCCCTCGTCCACCACCGTCAGCGTGGTTGCCGTTCCCATGTCCACAATCACGCAGGGCAAGGGATATTCCTCCTTGGCAGCCACCGCAGTAGCAACGAGATCCGAGGCAACGGTTCCGGGATCGTTAATGCAGATGTGAAGCCCTGTTTTGACACCCGCGCCAACCACAAGAGCCTCTTTTTGTGTCATCATGCGCACGGCGCGCACCAAAACGTCGGTCAAGGGGGGAACCACGGAAGAAATGACTGCGCCCTCAAACGAAGCACAATCCAACCGATACAGCTCCAAGATCTGTTTGATTTTTACAGCATAGCCTACGTCGGTCTCCATGCGGTCGGTGGGAATCCGAAGGATCGGTGACACCGTACCGTTTTTATCAACGCCGCCGAGTGTGACGTGCGTATTTCCGCAATCAATAGCAAGGATCATAAATGCCTCCTACCGATCCCTTATTTGGAAGAAAAATATTTTTTTCCAATGTTGATCACATGCGTAACTGTGGGGCTGAAAATGGCGTTGATGGCAAATTCCAAAACAAAATTAAAGCCGATCAGAACCAAAATAATGTACAACACGGCGTTGTCACCAAAATCGGTGAGCGCCCACTCTCTGATCGCCCCCATAAAAAAGGTCAGACAACCGATAAAGAACACGCCCGAATTCACCACGGGACACACCATCGCCGAAACAATGGATGCCACGGTGCGGTTTTTCTTTTCCAAAAGCTTGAACACCGCGCCCGACGCGGCACCTGCCAAAATTCCCTTGGCAAGCACGGTAATGACTGTTCCGGGAAAGCTGATTGCCAAAAAGCTGGCGGCGTCTCCCGTCATCAGCACTGCCAAGCCAAACACCAAGCCAAGCCATGCGCCCGCGCCGATGCCGTAAATTGCCGCACCGACCACAATGGGAATCAGTGTGAGTGTAATGGAAAAGGTTGTAAAGCGCAGGGACATGCTTACAAATTGCAAAACGACCACTGCCGCACTGAACAATCCGATCCCCGTGATCCGTTGGATCTTTTGTTTATTGGTTTTCATATTCAATTCTCCTTCTGCTACTGTTTCGGTCAAGCCGAATATAGTGCAGGGTCATTATAGCACTTTTTGCCGTTCTTGTCAAGCAGTTTTGCAAAAATCGGTTTCTTACGTTCTATGATCGTCCAAAGGCTAAAAAAACGGAGAGAACACCACTACATCGGTATTCTCTCCAAAATATTCGTTTTTACTTGATCTCCACAGGCATTCCCGTCTCTGCGGATTCAAACGCCGCAAGAATGATCTTGAGGTCGGTTCTCATCTGCTCGTGGGTAACATCCTGCTCGCCCTCTCCGCGAATGGCGGCAACGAAATGACGGTAGTAATCGTGAACGTCCGATACAGGACGCGGAACGCGATAAGTATCGGTGGTCACCTCGTCACGCGGTGCCATGGTCTTGGTAAGACCTGCCGCCGTCTTGACGGGAAGCACGTCGTTTTCATGCCAATGCTTGCACTTGACCACCTGCGCCTCCTCACGCCAATCGGTGATGAGAGCAGTTCCCTTTTCGGCACGCATATAAAAACGAGGCATTGCGATAAAGTTGTAGGTTCCAAGCTCCACGTGTGCGCGCTGACCGCTTGCAAAAACGATCTCCAAGCGGAAACCGTCGTCCACCTCTTGATTGGTGATGTGGTCGCAAACACAGTAAACGCTCTTTACGTCCCAACCAAAGATCATCAAAATCTGGTCGATCAGATGAATGCCCCAGTCGTACATCATACCGCCGCCGTGTACCTTTTCGCCTCTCCAATCCGAGGGAATACCGCGGCTGCCGTGTACGCGCGACTCAATATTAAAGACCTTGCCGATCTCGCCCGAATCATGGATCTGCTTCATGGCAAGATAGTCCACGTCCCAACGGCGGTTTTGGTGTGTGGAAAAACGCACGCCGTTTGCCTCTGCCGCTGCAATCATACGGTCAAGTGACTCCAGCGTCATGGTCACGGGCTTTTCGCAGATCACGTTTTTGCCTGCATTCAATGCCTCGATCACCACCTGCTCGTGGCTATCGTTGGGAATCGCTACCGTGATCAGCTCCACCGTATCGTCGTTTAAAAGCTCGCGATAGGAAGCATATGCGTGAATTCCGCGGCTCTCTGCAAGCTCGTTTCTTTCCTTGCGAATATCGTACACGCCTGCAAGCTCGCAAACGTCACTTTTTAAAAGATGCTCTACGTGCCAGCCACCCATGCCGCCGTAGCCTACCACCGCAGTTCTCATTTTTTTCATGATTCCAATCCTTTCCGTGTGACTCATCGGTGAGATTTTGGTTTTTTGACGGATCGCTCCGTTCTATTACAGTATAAATCATTTTTTGTTTTTTTTCAAGATACCTTTTGCTTTTTTCGAGACAAATATTGCTATTAAAGATCTATTTTATAAAAAAATGAAGAAAAATATTGCAAAGCTCTTGTCACCGCGCCTTTTTTATTGTATAATAATATAGATTTAAAGCTATTTTGTAAGGAAAGGTACGGTCAAGCACGTGCAAAAATCCCAACGTCAGAATCACATCCGCAATTTTTCGATCATTGCTCACATCGACCACGGCAAGTCTACACTTGCCGACCGTATTTTGGAGCAAACACAAACCGTTGCAAAGCGCGACATGGAGGAGCAGATCCTGGACAACATGGATCTTGAGCGTGAACGCGGCATCACCATCAAGGCGCGCGCGGTCAAGCTGGAATATCTTGCCGACAACGGCGAGCTTTATACCTTCAATCTCATCGATACCCCCGGTCACGTTGACTTTAACTACGAGGTCTCGCGCTCGCTCAACGCCTGCGACGGTGCACTTTTGGTGGTGGATGCCACCCAAGGAATTGAGGCACAAACGCTTGCAAACGCCTATCTTGCGGTAGACGCCAATCTGGAGATCATTCCCGTCATCAACAAGATCGACCTTCCCTCTGCCGACGTTGACCGTTGCCGCGCAGATGTAGAGGACGTGATCGGCATTCCTGCCGAGGGCTGTCCTGCGGTCTCGGCAAAAACGGGACAGAATATCCATGACGTATTGGAGGCTGTGGTGCGCGATATTCCCTCCCCCGAGGGAGACGAAAACGCCCCCTTGAAGGCATTGATCTTTGACTCCTACTACGACAGCTATCTCGGTGTCGTGGTCAACGTCCGCATCATGGACGGCTCGGTCAAAAGTGGGAACAAGATCCAGCTGATGAGCACGGGTGCGATCTTTGATGTTGTGGACGTTGGCACCATGGAGCCGTTTGGTTTAAAAAAATGTGATCGGCTTTCTGCGGGAGAGGTTGGATATATCACGGCGTCGATCAAAAGCGTCAGCGACACGCGCGTCGGTGATACCGTCACGCACTTCTCCAACCCTACCTCCGAGGCACTCCCCGGCTTCAAAGCCGTACAGCCAATGGTCTATGCGGGCATCTACCCCGCCGACGGCGCACGCTATCAGGATCTGCGTGAGGCATTGGAAAAGCTTCAACTCAACGACGCGGCTCTTATTTTTGAGCCGGAGACCTCAATCGCACTCGGCTTTGGCTTCCGTTGCGGATTTCTTGGGCTTCTCCACATGGAGATCATTGAGGAGCGTTTGGAGCGCGAATTCAATCTTGATCTGATCACCACTGCTCCCAGCGTTATCTATAAGATCAAGCTGAAAAGCGGTGAGACGGTACGCATTGACAATCCCTCCAATTACCCTGCTCCCGATACCATTGACGTGGCTTACGAGCCGCTTGTCAAGGCAAACATCATCACTCCCGTGGAGTACGTAGGCGGCTTGATGGAGCTTTGTCAAAACCGACGCGGTGTCTTTATCGACATGAAATATCTCGATCCCACACGCGTTGAATTGCACTATAACCTGCCGCTCAACGAGATCATCTACGACTTTTTTGATGCACTGAAAAGCCGTTCACGCGGCTATGCCTCCTTGGATTATGAGCTGCACGGCTACGAGCCCTCCAAGCTTGTCAAGCTTGATTTCCTGCTCAACGGCGAGCAGGTGGATGCGCTCTCCTTTATCGTACACGAGGAAAAAGCCTACGGTCGTGCGCGCCGCATTGCCGAAAAGCTCAAGGAGAATATCCCGCGTCAGCTCTTTGAGGTGCCGATCCAAGCAGCTATCGGCTCCAAGGTCATTGCCCGTGAAACCGTCAAGGCAGTCCGTAAGGACGTCCTCGCCAAGTGCTACGGCGGTGACATCACCCGTAAAAAGAAGCTCCTTGAAAAACAAAAAGAGGGTAAAAAGAAGATGCGTCAGCTCGGCTCCGTCCAAGTCTCCCCCGAAGCCTTTATGGCAGTTCTCAAGCTCGACGACGATCAGTGATTTGACGATGTTTTTGCGGGGAAGGAAGCTTTTTGAAAAAAGTTTCCTTCCCCGCACCCTATCCTTCAAAAACTTTCACCCCTTTGAGGAGAAAATTTATGAAACGGTTTCTATATAGTCACCCCTTACTGACAATGGTTTTATTAATCATTGTCTTGATACTTCCTTCAACGGGATTGATAATACCCTTAATTTTAGAGCTCTTGAAAATTGAGATGACCAATTGGCAACTTTTAGCGTGCATGCTTGGCGGACCACTGCTTACATTATTAATAGCACTTCCCTTTGTTTACGTTCCATCCTTAAAATGTTTGGATGAGACATTGAATGAGCTTTGGCAACTGAAACGATCCAGAAAAGTTTTTCATGCGCCGCAAAGCTATCAAACAATCGACCATGCAAAAGAACAGATCCAACAAAATTTGTGCAATCACAAGTTGAAAAAAATTGATTGTCAACATTATGCCACCGAAGCCGTTATTTGCGAAGGAATTTGGTGCAAAGATATTGCTATTTCTTATAAATACAGTCCGACCTTCACGCATCCTTGCCATTATTTGCTGTATACCACCAATGATTTGAGCATCCCCGTTTGGGAACTGTTACAGACCAAAATCGACAAACAACTCCTTGCATTGGAAACCGAGAGTCTACGTCGACATTGTCACAAGCCCGCATATGCAATTTGCATTTTGTGTAACCGTGTGGATTCTGCAATCATTCATCAGGTGCAAAAAATACAATCGTACCAAATTACCGATGCTCATGTTTGTATTGGAGTTGTTGCGCAAAACAATTGGTATTTACCTGCTTTTGTAAAATCCTCCAAAGACACGCCGAAGCTTGCCCGAAATATCTTAGGGAAAGGAACGTTTGGTCTAAAAACTTCAATTTTTCCATACAAAGGAAACACTGACTACACCAATGAATTTTATCAAAAGCTTGAGCATGTTTGCAATTCCCGTCTAAAGGATAACCAGACAAATAAATAACCACATTACCCCAAATATTCCACGATACCGTTATAGATACCCCGCGCAAACAATTCGGGGTTATTATTCATGAGGGAGGCGTCGGTGGGATTGGAGATAAAGCCCATTTCCACAAGCACGGCGGGCATATTGGTTCTTCGCAGGACGTAGAGTCCCGGGCGCACCTTCATGCCACGGTCGCGGAGTCCCGTTGTCTGAGAAAGATTTTGCACAATGTCCTCCCCCAAAGAGAACGCGCGTGAGGGCGATGAATAGGCAAACGCCTCCACCCCAGTAGCTTCGGGTAGGCTTGAAGCATTGGTATGCAGGCTGATAAAATAGTCGGCACCCCATGCGTTGGCATCATTTACACGCGCCTGCAGGCTGGTAGAATTGGAGGTTCCAAGCGCTGTGGTCGGTGTCGGGCGTGACAGCCGCACCTCAAAATCGGGATCCGCACGCAAAAGAGCGGCAAGCTCCTGCCCGATCCGATAGGTAATCGTCTGCTCTCGCAATCCGTTCCCCTCGGCACCTGCATTCGGATTTTCGGGATTGTGTCCCTGATCAATGTAAATTTTTGTTGCCATGCTACCCCTCCAAATAGTTTTGTATTCTCATATACAGAGTATGCGGAAACGATCAACATGTGAAAAAGAAGAAAGCATATGATTGACGACATAAAAAATAAAAGGATTTGGTCTGCAAAATAAAAATACAGCTTTTCCTCTTTTGAAAGGTTCTTGAAAGGAGGAGGGGGTGCGAGGGAGAAGGAAAACCGCTTCCTCAAAGAAGTTTTCCTCCTCCCCCGCAAATAAAAAACAGAAAGGATATTCCATGAGTTCCATCAAAAGGATTGAAGCCTGCACAAAAGAAAAAAACCGCGTGGAAGCGGGAATGCTCTATCTTGTCGCCACGCCGATCGGAAATCTTGGAGATCTTTCCGAACGCGCGATCAAGGTATTATCCGAGGTTGACTTTATCGCCGCCGAGGACACACGCAATTCCATGCGCCTGCTCACGCATCTCGGCATCAACAAGCCAATGGTCTCCTACTTTGAGCATAACAAACGCGAGCGCGGAGAGCAGATTGCTGCACGCTTGGAAAACGGTGAAAGTGCCGCGCTGATCACAGATGCGGGAACCCCCGCCATCAGCGACCCGGGTGAGGATATGGTAGCACTCTGTGCCGCACGAGGGATCCCCGTCACGTCAATTCCCGGTCCCGTGGCATCCATTACGGCGCTCACGCTTTCGGGACTTCCCACGGGACGCTTTACCTTTGAGGGCTTTTTGTCGGTCAACAAAGCCGAGCGAAATGCACGTCTCAAGGAGCTTTCGGGCGAGCGACGCACCATGCTCTTTCACGAAGCACCGCACAAGCTCAAGGCTACTTTGAAGGATCTTTGCAACACATTCGGTGAGGATCGTCGGATCGCGATCTGCCGTGAGTTGACCAAGCTCAACGAGGAGATCCTGCGCTTGACGCTTGGCGAGGCTGTCGCGTATTATACGGAAAACGAGCCGCGCGGTGAGTACGTGCTCGTCCTTGAGGGAGCAAGTGAAGCCTTTGCCCCCGCCGCATTCTGGTCGGAAATGGAGATTCCCGCACACGTGGAATATTACATTGCGCGCGGAATGTCCAAAATGGATGCCATCAAGCAGGCGGCTAAGGATCGCGGTCTCCCCAAAAACGAGGTCTATCAAAAAATGATATAAAATTAAGAAAGAAGGAATCAAAAATGCCGATCAACAGTATTTTTATGCGCTTTCCCGGCGGTCTTGCAAAATGCCTGACGCTGAGCTATGACGATGCGGTCATGGAGGATTTTCGACTTGTTGAAATCATGAAAAAGCATGGTCTACGCGGAACCTTCAACATCAACTCCGGACTTTACCGTCCCCATGAAAAATGCCTTTTGCCCACCGAAGGAACGGGACACCGTATGTCGGTGGAAATGGCAACGGAGCTATTTTCGCAGGACGGCATTGAGCCTGCCGTACATGCCCATATGCATTCGCATCTGCAAACGCAACCACCCGCACAGGTTGCCTATGAGATCATGAAAAACCGAGAGGTGCTGGAGGAGCAATTTGGAAAGATCGTGCGCGGCATGGCATATCCCTTTGGCACGTGTGCCTGCACAGATCAAGTGGTGGAGGTTTTGAAAAATTGCGGAATCACCTATGCCCGTACCACGGTCTCCACCGAGAAATTCAGTATTCCTACCGATTGGTTGCGCATGCCCGCCACCTGCCACCACAAAAACCCGCGTCTTGGAGAACTGACAACGGCGTTTTTGGAAAAAAGGGTATCCTCTGGTGCAGAGCCCCTGCTCTTTTATCTGTGGGGACACTCCTACGAATTTGAAAATGATCAAAATTGGGAGATCATTGAACACTTTGCCGAGCAAATGGGCGACAGAGACGATATTTGGTATGCAACGAATGACGAGCTTTATGAGTACGTAGAGGCGTTCCGCAGTCTTGTTTTTGCATCCAATATGCGTTACGTACAAAACCCTTCGGCAAAAACCGTATGCTTCACCCTCCGTGCAAAGCCCTATACCGTCGCCCCCGGCGAGACCTTAAAGCTGGATCTGAATTAAAAATATTTAAGGGACCCAAATCGCGTGATTTGAGTCCCCTTTTTTCTTATTGTCACGAGATAACCCTCTCCGTCACGCTGTCGCGTGCGACCTCTCCCAAAGGGGAGAGGCTTCTAATGTGTTAACTTCATGATATTGCTGCTTTACCAAGCTTCTTTTCCATACACCTCGCGGTATTTTTCCAAACAAAGGCGGTAATTTTCGGCTTGCATGAACCGCTCGTTTTCGCGTGGTGTCTTGTTGGGATCGGGATAGAGCGGCGGCATGACGTGAATGGTGTACGCCTGCTTGGGAAATCCGTGCTCGTCAAAGCGCTCGGTATCCTCCATGGTCACAAAGCAAGGAATGATCGGCACGTCAAATTTTGCGGCATAATGATATGCGCCTGCCTTGGGCGGTCTCGGCTTGCGGTAATTCCACCACATTGCCTGCTCGGGATAGACCAACACCAAGCCATCATTTCGCAAAATCTCCTCCAATGCCTCACCAAACAGCCGCATGGTCTTAATGTTCTTACTCAGGGGCAGGGTATCGCAGTTCTGCATCAAAAAGCCAACCCAACCGGGCTGATAATAATTCAACCCTTTGATCACACGGTAAAAGCGATGCTTGCCTCGCACACGCTTGGCAACCTCCCAAACCGCAAGATTTTCGTAAATACTGAAATGATTGCTCGTCAGAATTGCTCCGCCCTTGATCCCCGCAAGATGCTCCTCACCCTTAACCGTGATGCGAAGATCCTTACGAAAGATCCTCCACAATACCCATGCAAGGATCCGCGCCCAAAAGGTACGAAAACGGCTTTTGGCTTTTTTGCGCAGGTAATCTACGTCATCAGGGCCAAGCTCGGGACCGTTAGGGTCCGGCTCCACGTCCACGTAAAAGCTGTCGCCCCCCTCGCGTTCCAGCATTTTGATCTTTTCCAAGATCTCCAACCGCTCCGCCGACCGCTCGGGCGGATTTTTTTTATGCTTCATATGCCACCTCATCATAATACAAGTGCTTGGGATCGGGAGATACACCACGCATTACGCGCTGAAAATTGTTTGGCATTGCCGCAATCCGCAACGCGTTTTTGTGCAGGGTACGGTTTGCAAAATAATGTCCCATTCTCCCCTTGATCCCAAAGCTTTTTTGCATCTCACGCAGCTCGGCGTAAAAGGAGGTACGCTCGGCATATTTCCAAAAATATTCCTGATAGCAAATGTGGCGATATTGCCAAGGCTTATAAAACATATTATAATGCACGATGCTCGGCACACCGTCATAGTCGCGGTCGATCGACATTTTATTCCATCCCTTGTCAAGATACAGCACCTTGCCGCGGCAAAGCACGTTGAGATAATCCTGATCGGGGCAAACCGTTTCAAAGTGATATTTTTGCAGCAGGTAAACAAACTTACGCTCAATATCACAAAGGCGGAATGCATCCAGATTCATCAAAAGCACACCCGAATTGAAATATCTGCGATACGTCACACCCACACCCTGCTCGGCATAACGGCGGAAATCGGGATGGCTTGCGATAATATCGTCGCTGACCACACCGAGGATCCGATTGCCAAGCGGGATCTCGTACAGCTTGGAAATATCTCCGTTGATCGCGATGTCGGCATCAAGATAGATCGCCTTATGATATTGCGGGAACATAGACGCGATGAACAGTCGAAAATAAATTGACACCGTGTAATAATCGCGCAAATTCAATCGCTCGGCAATCGGTGCGATGACGCTTGTCACGTCTACGGGGCGGATCTGCACGTTCTCACTCTGCATCGCAAGGATCGGCGCCAGCCTCCGCTCGTTTAATCCGTTATTTAAAATGTGAATGCAATACGCATACTCCGAGGACGCGTTGTCGATCAGAGAGCGGATCGCCACCGCCATAAAGGGCAGATAATTGTCGTCTGACGAAAAAAAGATCGGTATTGTTTTCTTGGTGTTCATCATAAAAATCCTTTCTATGGGTTGCTTTTGAAAATTACAAACCTTCAATTTCAGTTTTTCTGCGTTGATAATCGGCAAGAAGTGCATCGTGAGAATGATTGTGAAGAACTTCGTGCATTTTTTCCACCTGCCACGGCTTGACATTTTGGGTACGAAAACGTGGAAACCACCGAATGGTCATAGAAAAATGCCTGATCACAGTATTGCTTCTTTCATTTTTTTGCTCATTGTAGCATCTGGGCAGGATACGTTTTTGCTTTGCTATGCGATTGATGGCGGTTTGATCGGGAAGAAAGATCTTTTTTTGTGCGCAGGCGGCGATGGCATTTTGAAACAATCCGGTTTGACGGATCCGCTCCAGATTGAGAAGCAGCACCCCCGAATTGATATAGTTGATTCCAAAAAAATGACATCCGTAGCGGTCACGCACCCCCGCAAGCTCAAATTTCTCCACGTCCTCGGCATACAGCCTGCAAATATCGCCACAAACCACCGTATCGGTGTCAAGGTAGATCACCTTGTCGGGCAGCTGCGGCAGGCGGTCGGCGTAAAGGCGCAAAAAGCAGTAGGGGGTATAGCCCGTTTCGGCATTGGGAGATCCCAGCATCGTTTGTCGGTAGTAGTGCCCTACGTCCACACGCTCCACACGGCTCTTGGGATTGACAGCTCTGCAGATCTGCTCCAGATAGTCCCTTTGTGCCTCGGTAATCGGCAGGAACGCCGAATTTTGATCGGTCAAGTCCATCGTCAGCAAGAATATGTGAAGTGGGTTCTTGCAATATCGCACAATGGAAAGCGTGGAAATCACAATGCCGTCAAACACACGGCGATTTCCCGCAAAAAGAATCGGGATTGTCATTCTTTCTCCTCCCGTTTGACGTATTGGATCGGTGTATAGGTGCTGTAGGCAGAACTTCTTTCACACATGACCTCATAAACGCAATCCCGCAACGCCTTTTCCCGCGCTCTTGGAGGCAGCTCCGCATCGGGATAAAACGGACCGTCCACCCACACCGTCACACGGGGCGTTTTGAAAAAGTGCCGTTTTTGAAAGGTCACGGTGGTGGCATAAACAGGGGTGTCAAAGCGAACGGGATAACGAAACGCCGCGCTTTCAAACGGACGGATAAAGCTACAATAGGGCCACACATGCGCCTCGGGGTAGATCTGCATGCAGTACCCTGCCGCAAGCCGTGCCCCCACGGCAGAAAGAAAGGCACGCATTCCCGAAAGTGCCGTAGGCAGAGGAATTCCTCCACTCATCTGTACCCAATTTCGTGTCCCCTTGGTAGAGAGATTGTCGGCATGTACAACGACGTAGGTGCGGCGCGGAAAAGTGACAAGATTGGGGATAAATGCATCTCCTGCCATCAGCGTATGATTTCCAAACAGAAATACGCCGCGTCCCCGTGTCTCCTTCAGCTTTTCGCGACCTCGGATCCGCAATCCAAACCGAAGCTTGCTGTACAGAAAGGCAAACGGAGTCATCACAAGGCGATAGACAACAAAAGCCGCCATATTCCAAAGCCAAGAGCGATACAGATACGGAAAATGCTCGTCAACG
Organism: Clostridia bacterium; assembly: GCA_017624395.1. Classification (GTDB taxonomy): domain Bacteria; phylum Bacillota; class Clostridia; order Oscillospirales; family CAG-272; genus UMGS1865. Next base: position 6,339 of record JAGANE010000205.1, on the reverse strand, counting down.
GTGATCGTTTCCTTACGGATCCCCGCAAAATCATCCTTCAGCGCATCGTCATAAAAAACGACGCGCGGTGTTTTGTTCTTCTTCGTATGGATCCTCCTCTCTGTTTTCAAAGCATTGCGTCGCGGCATCTTTTGGGAATCTTTCCGCGTGCAACCCTATTATAACCCCTTATGACCTGAAAAGTCAACCTACCGATCATCAAGTACACTCTACCTCTTGTTTGGGCGCTCTCTACCCCCGTTTTCTGCCCCTCTCCCCCCAAGAGAAGCCCACTCTACCGTGAGTAGAACACGTTTTTTGCCCCTATGTAAGCATTTTTATAAAAAGGAGAACTACAAACACCTCGTACTCGCACGATGATTTTGCTATCCCTCGCATATTTTTTTGAGACATGGCATAGGATGTACCATATTTCAGCCAAAGGAGCGAAGATTATGGACAACTTTCAAAAAGAGAGAAAAAGCATCCTGCGTGTGCAAAGCAAGCTTTGTGACCGTCAAACAGTAACCGAGCTTTCCACCGATTTTACCCTGCCCGATTATCAACCCGAGATCAAACGTCTGTTACGTGTTCGCGCCACCGTTTCCCCACCCGACAAGTACGTGGGCGCGGGAAACGTGGAGCTTTCGGGCAGGATCGACTATGCCCTGCTGTATGCAGGCAACGACGGAGCCCTGTACTGTGCAACCGAAAGCAGTGATTATCAATTCAGCGTTCCCGTAGAGCTTTCCTCCTCGATCGATTTGAATGACGGATTGATCTGCGACGTATCGATCCGCACCGATTCCGTCACGGGACGCGTTGCAGCCCCCCGCAAGCTCTCGGTCAAATGCCGTCTGCGATCGGAGGTGCGCTTGTGGGGAACGCTTGTGCTTGAAGAAAGTGTATGCGGTGCCGAGGAGCAAAGCGTGGAGCGCCTGTGCGGAAGTGCCGACGTTGCAGGTGTGTTTGTGGGCGTAGGTGAAGCAATGCAATTGGGTGACGAGATCCTTTATGATTCCGCAGTTGGGGATCTACGTGTCATTTCTGCCGAGGGACAGGTTTTTGTCACCGAGGCAATGGCAGGAAGTGGGACGGTAAGCTGTCGCGGTGAGATCGCCCTGAAGCTTCTTTGCACCGAGGAAAACGCATCCACGCCACCAAACGTTCTTTGGCGCAGGATCCCATTTTCACAGTCTGTTCCCACCGACGGCGCTGAGGTTAACTGTGATGCCTGTGCCCACGGTGTTTGCACACAGCTTGCCATCACGGTAGAAGAAAATCGCATTCTCTGCGAGGTCACGCTACAGCTTTACACACACGCGCAGAGAAATCAAAGCGTCACCTTTACCAAGGATCTTTACTCCACACAAGCCGAGTGCGAAAGCCACTACGAAACCTGTGTTCTTCCGCGCGCGCTCAAATGTATCAACGGGAATTTCTCGCTCAACACCACGCTCCCCTTAGAGCAGGTCGGTATCCGCCCCGATGCCAAAATTGCCGATCTTTCACTCTTGCCTTCTGTCACCTCACTGGAAAATGAGCATGGGAAATACTATCTTTCGGGACATTGCCGTGCCTCTCTGATCCTCTTTGACGGAGAGGACTACACGGTGCAGGAATTTGAGGTTCCCTTCCGCTACGAGACAGATGCCCCTGCGGAGGAGGTCTGCGAATTTGACGCCGTTGCCGACGTGATCTCCTGTCGCGCACGCATTGACGGGGAACGCATTGGAGTGGACGCCGAGCTTGTAGTGTGTCTTTCCACGCGCGGCGAATACCGTCTGCAAACACTGACCGAGGCACGTTTTACCGCGCTTCCCGCACATACGGGCGCACATTTTACCGTCTGCTATCCATCGCGTGAGGATACGCTTTGGAGCGTTGCCAAAAGATATCACCGATCGGTCTCCGTCATTGCGGAGCAAAATGAGCTGGCAGGCGCACCTGCGGCAGATGCAAGAGAATCCTTGGCAGGTGTGACGTATTTGCTGGTCTGATGACATCTTTTGTCCGCTTGTCGCATATCATGTACAAAATACGATGATCAAAAATGGAGGCATTTAAAAATGATGAACGCTACGTATCAACCCGAAGGAACGCGGATCAACACTCCGCAAAACCGAGATTATCTTTCCTCCCCCGCCGCTTTGGAGCGCGCAATGAACGAGGGCGTTGTGGTAGAGGGACTTGTGACGCTTTGTGACAGTCAATTGCGATTGCACGTGGATCTTGGCTGTGCAAGCGGTGTGATCGAGCCGCAGGAAGCGATCTTTTGCCGTGACGGAGAGGAGCGAAAAGATATTGCCATCATCACACGCGTTGGAAAGCCGATTGCCGTCCGTATTACCGCGCTTCAAATGCGGAACGGAATTCTGACCGCAACGCTCTCTCGCAGGCTGGCGCAACGGGATTGCCTGCAAAACGCGCTGTCGGCCTGTCGCGCAGGAGACGTGATCCGAGCAAAGGTCACACATCTGGAGCCGTTTGGCGCATTTGTGGACGTTGGCTGCGGGATCCCGTCGTTATTATCGGTAGATTGCATCTCGGTCTCTCGCATTTCCCATCCTCGTGACCGTCTGCGGTGCGGCATGGAGCTACCCGTGGTGATCAAAAGCGTGGATGCGGAAACGGGTAGGATCTACGTCACTCTGCGCGAGCTTTTGGGAACGTGGGAGGAAAACGCGATCCACTATGAAGCGGGACAGACCGTAACAGGCATCATTCGCAGTGTGGAAAGCTACGGAGTATTTGTGGAGCTTGCCCCCAATCTTGCAGGTCTTGCAGAATTACGTGAGGGCTGTGCCGACGAGCTACGCGCACGCATCGGAAAAGGTGCCGCCGTTTACATCAAAAGCATTGTTCCCGAGCGCATGAAGATCAAGCTGATCCTTATTGATACCTGCTGCACGGATGCCCCCTTGAGCAAGCTGACCTATTATGTGGATACCGAAAAGACGTCCCACATCTCCCATTGGCGTTATTCTCCAAGCACCTGCCATAAGGTGATTGAAACGGTTTTTGATCCCTGATGATAAAAAGAAACAAAAATTTTTGCCAAATAAAAATAGCACCCAATTCTTTTTTGTTTTGGGTGCTATTTTCTCTATTTATAAGAATGATAATAATTCTTTTTATTATTTTTGGGTTTATTGGATGAAGTTTTTCCAGACATTTGCCGCAGGAGCGAAAGCGCACGGTCTACACCGCCCACCTCGTCAATGATCCCATAGTGAACTGCCTCCCTTCCCTCAATGATCGAACCGCAATCGGTGGCGATCTGATCGGGACGCATCATCAATTCATTTACGATTTCGGGCTTTGCCTTGGAATGTGCGCATATAAAATTGACAATCCTTTTTTGCATCTCACTCATATAACGAAAGGACTGCGGTACTCCAACTACCATGCCGCTGATCCGCACAGGGTGAACTGTCATGGTGGCGCTGGGCACGATCAAGGACCGTTTTGCCGCCGTGGCAAGCGGAACACCGATGGAATGTCCCCCGCCCAGCACCAGAGAGACCGTTGGCTTTTGCATGGATGCGATCATTTCGGCAAGTGCCAATCCCGCTTCCACGTCTCCCCCCATCGTATTCAAAAGCAAAAGCAAGCCGTCCACCTCGTCGTCCTCCTCGATCTCCACCAACAGCGGTAAGATCTGCTCATACTTGGTCGCCTTTTGTCCCTCGGGAAGCACGTAATGCCCCTCGATCTGTCCAATGATGGGAATACACTGAAAGCGCTCACGTCGGTTCCCCGCAACGCTACCGCCCCCTTCTGCGATATTCTCAAGGAGCAGCTTTCGCGCTTCTTCCTCGTTTTTCTTTTGGCTTTTTTTCTCGTCGTTCACACGTGTTTACCGCCTTGCTTTGCAATTTTTATTATTATCACCAAAAAAAATTCGGATATACGCAAGGAAATGTGAAAAAACAGGCTTTACAATTCGCAAAAAAAATGGTATAATAATAAGGAATGAGAAAATTTCGGTTTTCTCGCGCTTTTTCGAATATTTTTTACAAAGGAAAGGTATCTCAGCTATGGAAAAGAAAGTTTTGGTTGAAACGTCCGCAAGACACATTCACCTGACCGACGACGCCGTAAAGGCACTCTACGGCGAGGGCGCAACCCTTACCGTAAAAAAGGAATTGAGCCAACCCGGTCAGTATGCAGCAGGCAACGACAAGATCACCCTCGTTGGTCCCAAGGGCACGCTGGCAGTCAGCGTTCTCGGTCCCACGCGTAAGGCAAATCAGGTAGAGCTCTCCTTCACCGATGCACGCACACTCGGACTGAAAGCAGTCCCCGTTCGCGAGAGCGGCGACGTTGCAGGCACTCCCGGGCTCAAAATGGTTGGTCCCGCAGGTGAGATTGACATTGCAGAGGGCGTGATCATTGCCAAGAGACATATCCACATGACGCCCGATGACGCCAAGGCATTTGGCATTGAGGACAAGCAGATTGTGAAGGTCAAGGTTGCTAACGATTCCCGTACCACCATCTTTGACGACGTTGTTTGCCGCGTACATCCCACCTACGCACTTGCTATGCACATTGATACCGACGAGTGCAACGCTGCTTGTGCATTCGGCGAGGTTTACGGCGAGGTCATTCTCTGATCTCGGAGAGTCTCAGATAAATCCATACATAGGAGCATCGCTATGAAGATCTTATTTCAAGGTGACAGCATCACGGATGCAGGCAGAGACAAAAGAAATTACCACGACATGGGCAACGGCTATCCCAAATATGCCGCAGAGCTGATCCGCAACGCCTTTCCCGAAAAGGAGATCGAGCTGATCAACCTCGGTATCGGCGGAAACCGTACCGACCAGCTGTTTGACCGTCTCTATCTTGACGGAATTGCACTGGAGCCCGACGTGATCTCGATCCTCATCGGCATCAACGACATCTGGCACCGCCACGGTTCGGGACGCATCGAAACTACCGACACACAGATTGCCACCAACTATCGTGCCATTCTTGAGCGTATCAAAAAGCAGACCAATGCAAAGATCGTCATGCTCTCCCCCTTCCTGCTTGACAACGAGGAAAAGGAAGCATGGAGACCCGAGCTGGAATCGATCCTGCCTATCATTCGCTCACTTGCCGATGAGTTTGCCGATGCTTACGTCCCGCTGGATCAGCTGTTTGCCGAGGCACTTAAAACTCAGCCCGAGCCAAAATACTATTCGGCAGACGGAGTGCATCCCAACGCCAACGGTGCGGAGTTTATCGGAAAGCATTATTTTGCTGCCATTGAGCCGCTGATTCGCGCAATCGGTTAAGGGGTTCAAGAGGAATACTCATAATGAAAATTTTGTTTCAGGGAGACAGCATCACCGACGGTTGCCGTGACTACCGCAACTATCATTTGATGGGAAACAGCTACCCAAAATACGCCTCGGCTTTGATTGCCAAGGAGTTTCCCAACGTAGCGTTTGAGTTTATCAATCAAGGAATTGCAAGCAACCGCACCGACAATCTTTTTGACCGTCTTTACACCGACGCCATTGCCTTTCAGCCCGATGTTATCTCGATCCTCATCGGCATCAATGATGTATGGGCGCGTTACAGCTCCCGTGTAATTGAGACTACCGACGCGCAGATCGAGGCAAACTATCGCGCAATTTTGGAAAGGCTCAAAAGGCAGACCAATGCAAAGATCGTCATGCTCTCGCCCTATCTGTTAGACAGCGAGGACAAGGAGTATTGGAGACACGAGCTGGATCGCATTCAGCCCATGATCCGTGCCCTTGCCGATGAGTTTGCCGATGTGTTCGTTCCCCTGCACGAGCTATTCCGAGAGGCACTCAAAACACAACCCACGCCGAAATTCTATTCGCCCGACGGCGTTCATCCCAACGACAATGGAGCCAAGTTTATCGGCGAGCAATACTTTAACGCCATCGTTCCTCTTTTGAGGGACTGCGTACAATAAATTTGTCAAAAAATAAAAAGGAGATAAAACCATGAGCAACGTAAGCAACTGCCCTTACGCAATGAGCACCGAAGTTCAAAATCAGTGCGTTGTGAAAAAGGGCTGCGACCACGGTCCTGCTCCCCTGCCCGAGGAAGGCAAGTGGATCCAGGCAAAACAGATCACCGATATTTCCGCATACACCCACGGTGTGGGCTGGTGTGCACCCCAGCAGGGCGCCTGCAAGCTGTCCCTGAACGTCAAGAACGGTATCATCGAGGAAGCGCTCGTTGAGACCATCGGCTGCTCCGGTATGACGCACTCCGCGGCAATGGCAGCAGAGATCCTTCCCGGCAAGACCCTACTTGAAGCACTGAACACCGACCTCGTTTGCGATGCAATCAACACCGCAATGAGAGAGCTGTTCTTGCAGATCGTTT
>JAGANE010000204.1 GCA_017624395.1 Clostridia bacterium | reverse complement strand
TGGCACCGTAACCCCCGACGTAGTTCGTGCGGTTACCGAGGCTAAGGCAGGTAAGATCGAGTACCGTCTTGACAAGACCAACATCATTCACTGCCCCATCGGCAAGGCTTCCTTTGGAACCGAGAAGCTCAAGGAGAACTTTGACACTCTGCTCGGTGCAATCATCAAGGCAAAGCCCGCTGCTGCAAAGGGTCAGTATATCAAGAGCTGCGTCGTGGCTTCCACGATGGGCCCCGGTATCAAGGTCAACCAGGCTAAGCTTGGCTAATGAAAACGATTAAAAGAGGGAATTCCGCAGGGGATTCCCTCTTTTTGTTGGTTGTTGCAGTCTGTCATTGTTCTCTCACTGTTTTGGGGCAGGGAAGTGGCAGGCGACCGAATGTCCCAAAGAGACCTCCATCAAGGGGGGCATGCGGTGGCGGCAGACCTCTTGTGCCATATAGCAACGGGTATGAAAGGGGCAGCCGATGGGAGGATCAATGGGACTTGGTGGATTTCCTTTGGGAATGATACGGTCGCGCTTTTGCACGTTTGGATCGGTGGAGGGGATCAGTGAGAGCAGGGTGACGGTGTAAGGGTGGCGTGGATCTTTGTAAACGTCTTTGGTGCTGCCGATCTCCACAAGATTGCCGAGATACATGACACCTACACGGTCACAAAGAAAACGAACCACCGAAAGATCGTGTGAAATAAAGAGATAGGTCAAGCCCTCTTTTTCCTTTAATTCCAACAACAGATTGATGATTTGTGCCTGAATGGAGACGTCCAATGCCGAGACGCACTCGTCGCAGACCACAAATTGCGGCTTGACGGCAAGGGCGCGTGCGATGCTGACGCGTTGGCGTTGTCCCCCCGAAAATTGATGCGGATAGCGGTGAAGCATATGCGCCTGCAATCCGCATTTTTGCATGACGTCCAAAAGATATTCCCGCATTTGCGGGGAGCCCTTTGGAAAAAGTCTATGTGTGGCAACACCCTCCTCAATGATCTGCCCTACGGTCATACGCGGATCCAATGAGGAATAGGGATCCTGAAAGACAATTTGCAGATCTCCCCGCAAACGCCGCATTTCCGAAGATGTCAAGCGGCAAAGATCGATCCCTCCGTCAAGACACGCCTCACATTCGGTAAAATGTGCGACATTGGCGCACTGCTTCTTCAGTTCTTGCAAACGTGTTTCCTGCTCTTGCAAAAGAGTGTGGAGCGTTGTCAGCTTTTCCGAGTGCGATACGGTTGCCGCAGAGGCGGAATTGGATGCCGATTCTGCTTTTGCGATGGCAACGGCGGTACGATGCTTTTGCAAAAGGAGGGATGCCCCTACGCGGCAGTCCTCCAAGGCTCCAAAGCCACCAAGCAAACGGAACAAATTTTCCAGATCTGCTTTGGCATGGGCAAGCTCCAAGCCGTTGGTGTACGGTAGCTTTTTTTGACAGCTTTTTAAAATCTTAGGTGCGTTTTGCAATGCCTTTTCCACGTAAACGGGGGCAATTTCGGCAAGTGTTTTGCCATAGTAGAGCGTGCTTCCCGCGCTCTGCTCGTAAAGCTGCAAAAGTGTTCTGCCAAAGGTGGATTTTCCGCACCCCGATTCGCCCACCAGCCCCAGCGTTTCACCTCGGTAGATGTCAAGCGTGATCCCGTTGTTGGCACGGATGAATTTCTTTTTGTGCCCAAGACGTGGAGAGCCCGATACGGGAAAATATTTTTTCAGATCAACGATGGATAGTAATTTTTTTGTGCTCTGCACTGCGACGTTCCTCCTTTTGGGGATAAAAGCAACGAATCCGTTGATGGGGCGTAATTGCAAAGAGGGCAGGCTCCTCCTCCACACATTTTTGGGTAGCATATTTGCAACGCGGTGCAAATTTGCAGCCTTTGGGAAGCTCCAACGGATGCGGAACGTTGCCTGCAATCGGGACCAGCCTTTGCCGCCTCGGATCGGGCAGGCTTTCCATCAGCCCTTCGGTATAGGGGTGACTCTGTGGACAATCGGTAAACAGCGTTTTTTTGGAGGTCGCCTCCACCACCTGCCCACAGTACATCACCGCTACGTCGTCCGCCATTTCGTTGACGATGCCGAGATCGTGTGTGATGAACAAAAGGGCGGTGTTGCGTTCCCGTTTCAGATTTTTCATCAATTGCAGGATCTGTGCCTGCACCGTGACGTCAAGGGCAGTGGTCGGCTCATCGGCGATCAAAAGCTTGGGGCGGCAGGCAAGTGCCATGGCAATCATCACACGCTGTCGCATTCCGCCCGAAAGCTCGTGCGGATAACGCTTCATGACCGATTGCGGATCGGGGATCTGTACGGCAAAAAGCAGATCGGCGGCAAGCTTTTTTGCTTCGCCTTTTGAAATATGACGGTGAATGAGAAGTGGCTCGGAGAGCTGACGGCTGACTGTAAACACGGGGTTGAGGCTGGTCATCGGCTCTTGAAAGATCATGGAGATTTCGTTGCCGCGCACCTCGCGCAGTTGACGGAGCGAGAGGGTATCAAGGCGTTTTCCGTCAAATCGGATCTCGCCCCTTTCAATTTTTCCGTTTGGATCTAACAGCCCAAGAATGCTCATGGCAGAGACGGATTTCCCCGATCCCGATTCTCCGACCACGCAAAGCGTGCGTCCCGCATCCAACGCATACGAGACACCGTTGACCGCATAAGCCTTTCCTTTTTCGGTCTGAAAGGAAACGTAAAGCTCTTCGATTTCCAATAATGGCATGACGTTGCCCCCCTTTTGCAAGTTATAAGCCTTTGCCATGCCCCTTGGGATCAAGAGCATCGCGCAGTGCATCCCCAATGATATTGATGCTGACGGTGGCAAGAGCAAGAAAGAGTGCGGGGAAGCCCCAGAACCACGGATAATTTTGAATGACGATGCTGCTGTTGGCACCGCTGAGCATATTGCCCCAGGTGGGCATGGGCTGCTGTACGCCAAAGCCGAGATAGGAAAGTGCGGATTCGGTCAACAAACAGCCTGCAAAGTCAAGCGTCATACTGACGAGAATGACCGAGACGACGTTGGGAAGAATATGGCGGAATGCGATCCTTCCCTCGCGCACGCCCATTGCCTTTGCCGCAAGAATAAATTCCTTTTCCCGCTCGGCAAGCACCTGACCTCGCACGATCCGCGCAAGCCCCGTCCAGCTCAAAAGACCGAGAATAAGCATGATCAAAAAAATACGTGCGGTTTCTCCAACGGGGTAATAGCGCAGGACAAAGGAGAGCAGCATGGCAAAGGGAAGAAAGGGAATGGCGGAAAAGATCTCGGTCATGCGCATCAGCAAAAGATCCACCCAGCCTCCAAAGTAGCCCGCCAGACACCCTACTGTGACCGCGATCAGCGTGGAGACGATGACGGCAACCGCACCGATGGTCATGGTCATTTTTCCTCCGTGAACGATGCGTGTAAAAATATCTCTGCCGCGCTGATCGGTGCCAAAGGGATAGGCAGAGCGTCCCGATTTGTGAAGCAGCTTCCCCTCGGCATCTGTCAGATAGGTCTGCTTGGCACCCGTAAAAATGCGCTCGGCTTCTATGCCCGATACCGATGCCTGACCACCGTCATTCTGTCCCCATGCCCAAACATGCCCTCGGTCGGTCAATGCTACAAAATGTCGCGTTCCTGACGCAAGAGAAACAAATTTTTCCTGACCCGTTGGGGTGGGGATCTTGTCCTCACCGTATCTTGTCGCACCGTTGATCAAAATTTCTCCGTCCGAGAGCAAAAAGGCAAAGCAGTTGTCGG
>JAGANE010000003.1 GCA_017624395.1 Clostridia bacterium | reverse complement strand
CGGCGAGCCTTAACCTCCAGAACAGGCATAATGTTCTCAAGTGCTGCTTGGAATACTTCCAAAGCGTTTTGTCCCTGCTTCTCCTCTACGATCTTAAATGCATCGTAAACGATCGTCTGGGCAACGCCCTTCTTGCCGTCATACATTACGTTGTTGATCAGTTTGGTTACCAATTTGGAACCGTACAACGGATCCGGCAATACATCTCTTTTGGTAATACGACCTCTTCTCGGCACTGTACTTCCCTCCTTCATCAAATTTTATGAAATCATTGGTACTCAAAAGCATTCTTTTGTAAGCGCGCGTCGGGTGAACATAAACATTAAATTTACGAATCGGACGAGCGTAACTGCTTTTTCGAGTTGGTTGGGGATCCTTCCCCTGTCAAGCAAAAAAATTACTTCTTCTTTGCTCTCTTTGCGCCGTACTTGGAACGGCCCTGGTTGCGGTTTGCAACGCCCTGTGCGTCAAGAGAACCGCGGATGATGTGATAACGCACACCGGGAAGGTCTCTTACACGTCCGCCTCTGATCAGAACGACGGAGTGCTCCTGCAGGTTGTGGCCAATACCAGGAATGTAGACGGTTGCCTCAAGTCCGTTGGTCAGTCTTACTCTGGCAATTTTTCTCATTGCCGAGTTAGGCTTCTTCGGGCTGGTGGTAGACACCTTGGTGCAAACGCCTCTTTTCTGCGGTGCAGACTGATCGATTGCGGAATTCTTCAGAGAGTTAAAGCCCTTCTGCAGAACGGGTGCTTTGGATTTGTACACCTTTTCGCCGCGTCCCTGTCTGACCAATTGGTTAAAGGTTGGCATTCTTCGTTTTTCCTCCTTCTTTCGAAATTTAATGTTTATATACAGACACCCGACCTTGCGGCCGTGTGATTCTGCCTGCTTCAAATGGTTGTCCGATGCAATAAGCATAGTACGGGCATACCGATTTCAAATACAGTTTATTATATCATTTTCGCCCCTTTTTGTCAAGTAAAAGGCTCTCAATCTCAAATTTTCTCCCTTTTGCACAAATCATTTGGCAACACAGTGGATTATTTTCCACAGTTTTGAGAATTATTCACGTTTTTTCAAAAATACAGAGGAAGTTCTGATGAACCTCCTCTGTCTATTTTGCCTAAAAGCTCGCTTAAAAGCTGCGTTTTTTGTGCTTGAGACCGCAATTGCGGCATTTTCCTCCAAAGCGGGAGATCGGAACACCGCAGCAGACCGTATTCTTGACGTAAGATCTCTTGTTCAGGATCACGCGGCGCAATCTGCTGAAGGATGCAGTTCTGCAATGATCCAAAAAAGGATACTTAAAGCTGAGAACCGAATAGAACTCAGCATGTGCCAGCGCATGGCAATTGCGGAACGCGCTCTCATCGATAAAGATCTGATCCTTATTGCGCAAAATCAGTCTGCGGAGCGAGAAGCACTCGGCAAACGCATATTTACCGATATATTCAATATCACGCTTGGTATCAATGGCCTCCAGCGCGCTACAAAGCTGGAACGCGCCGCTCTCGATATAAAGGCTTTTATCGCTCTTTTCAAAGCCGATATGCTCCAACGAGGTACAACCGTAAAACGCCTTATGCTTGATTTCGGTTACACTTGCGGGAATATCAATATACTCAATGGAGGTACAGCCGTAAAACGCCTTTTCGCCAATGGTCGTCACGGTATCGGGAATGATCACCTCAGCCAGCTTATCGTAGCCTGCAAAGGCGCCGTCCGCGATCTCAACCACACCGTAAGGAATATGCGCAATGACAGAAGCCCCCTCGTAGCGCTTCAAAACGCCCGCGTGGACTACGTAATCATTGGGATTATAAATGCAAACACCCGCTCTGTAAATCTTTTTGAGATCGTATTTGCTTTTTTCGTATTCATAACGAGACCTTTTGGAAATCTTGATTTCGTTCATACTTCCCTCCGACGACCGATGATATTCCGTGAATACCTGATATTCCCTATTATTATAACACAACTTTTTGCGCTTGTCAACAATCTGTCAAAAACTTTTTCCCTCTTTTGACCAAAACTTTTATTAAAATGACGGTTCGTTAGAAGCTATAAGTTCCTTAGCCGCTTTTCTCTTGCAAGAAGGAGGCGCAAGAGAAAAGCTTGCAAAAGAGAACGCCGTAAGAAGGATTTCGCTCTCTGCGGAGAGCGAGGAGGCTTTCGCAGCCTCCACCGCGCAAGCTTTTGAAAAAGCTTGACCAAAACTTTCACTAAAATGACAGTTCGTTAGAAGCTCTACCGCCACAGATGTGACAACTCTCTAAGCCTTCCCCAGCGGGGAAGGTGGCACGAGCTTGCGAGTGACGGATGAGGAGATTGTCTTGACCAAAGCTTTCTCAAAATGACAGTTCGTCAGAAACTGCAAACTCCTTAGCCGCTTTTCTCTTGCAGGAAATAGGCGCAAGAGAAAAGCTTGCAAAAGAGAACGCCGTAAAGGGGATTTCGTCCTCTGCGGAGGACGAGGAGGGCTTCGCGCCCTCCACCTCGCAAGCTTTTGAAAAAGCTTGAGCAAAACTTTCACTTAAAAGATAGCGCTACCGCTTTTGTCAACAAACGAACGGCTGCATTCCGAAGAATGCAGCCGTTCATTTTATTTTTGGTTGAAATTTGCGCAGTTTACTCCAATTGCAGAGAATCGGCATTGAGAAACTCGTATGCCATCATGCTGGAGTCGGCCGGGATCAGCTTTTTGGCTCCGCACTTGCGACAGGTCAAAAGGATCTCGTCATCCATGATCTGCGCATCATACTGTCTGTCGTTTTCGGAAGGATCGCACTTGCAGTAGATCTTTCCCTCGGCATCCATCTCGTTGATCACGTACATCACGATCTCGCGAATCTGTACGTCGCTCAAGCTGCTTTTGCCACCGTCCCCGTCGGCATTGACACCCAAAAAGCCCTCGCAATCCAAACCAAGCTTTTCCAAATAATCCAAAAGCTCCAGTTCGGAGCGTGCAAGCTCTGCCTTAACCTGATTGATCTCGCCCACGCAAGCGATACCCATTCCCGAATACGGACACTGCATGGCAAACAGATCCTTGCCGTAAAAGATATTGGGGCTGAGCAAAAAGGTATGCGGAGTGGGGCAGAACATGCAGGGAACAGTCAAGCGAACCTTACCGTCCCGTGCGCCCACAACGGTCATCTCACTTTTTCCGCAGGTGCATTTCAGGCGGATCATATCGGCAGAAAGCGCAAAAACGTTGACTGCGCTCATAATGCCTGCCCCGCAGTGAGGGCAACGGTAGGCGACCGTGGTTTGCTTTGCGTCAAGTATCATGCTGAATCAATCCTTTTCTGTTGTCGGTATTTGCAGTATATGCGTTTTGGCACAAAATGGCACGGAATGCTCCATGCCATTTCATGTTTTTTATCAATGAATGATAGACAACCGCGTATCTTATGCGGCGGTGGTGGTTGCGGCAGTGGTTGCCACGGTATCGGTAGAAGCCTCACCGATGCGGTCAAGCGCCTTTTCGTTTACCGTATAGTTGGCAGCAAGTCCGTCCATCCACTTATCCAGCTTATCGGTGACGTAGCTGTTCTTTGCGGTGTTATACCAATTTTCGTTGGTCTCCACAAATGCCGCGATATAAGATCCCGTGCCTGCGGCGTTGGCAATGACTGCAACGTCGTTTGCCTTACGGTCTGCGGAGAACATCCAAGTCTTGAGGTTGGCATCGGTAAGCGACGCCTCGGTCATGGTGTAGGTAGAGGTTCCGCCCAAAGCAGAAATACCGTTGGCAAGTGCTGCATAGGTCTTGCCTGCAAGCTCTGCCTTTGCAGCCTCGGCATCCGCCGCGTGCGTGGAGCTGCTGAACAGGTAGTATGCACCGTAAACGACCTTGTTGGTATCAAGATACATCGGCGTGTTGATTACCATGTAAACGTTGTAGGTGGTCTTTTCGTCCTTGGTGGTTTCAAAGGTCTTGGTCTCGTTCTCGGTGCGTACCGATGTCAGAGTTCCCTCCTGAACGGCAGAGATCCAAGCCTCAAAGGTATCTGCCTTTGCATTGGGATCGTAGTTTGCGGTCTTGTCGGTGGGATATACCTTGTTGAGAGATGCCGTCAGCTCATCGATAATATCGAAGTAAAGATCGTTCTTCAGCGTAGCGTAGGTCACCTTTGCGGAGGAGGATCCCTTTTCCTCTACATAAATAACGTAGGATTTTCCGTTGTCATCCACGTTGAGGACGTCACCCGTCTTAACGGTCTTTTCAAACACAGCATCTACCAAAGCCTCAGGGTGTACCTTATCGGAGGAGGTAAGCGCCTCAACCGTAACGGTTTCATAATCGGCAAAAATCACGGCAATGTTTGCGCCCTCTGCCTTCAAAAGCTTTTCCAATGCGTCAGCCTTTTCATCGTCGGTCTTATAGGCAACCTCGGGATAGGAAGGCTCGTCCTTTTTGCTCTCCTGAATGTACTTGAGAATGTTGTTTTTGAAATCAACGTCGTCCTCAAACGCTTCGCCCTCGTCAAATTCATAGAACTTGTAGCGTGCGGTAACGGAGGTCTCGCTGGCAGCCTCGGAGAAGAAGGTCACAACGTAGATACCGTCCTCGGTCTCTACACTGCCCGTTTCGTACTGCTTACGCTTGGAATCAAACAGCCATTTTTTGAGATCCTCATCGGGAGTTGCATCGGGAAGGAACTCACGCGTCGACTCAAACGCATACTCGTCGAGTGCCGCGGTCAAAGCCGTACCGCCGTTGGCGTCGGTCTTGTTCTTGAGGTTGGCAACCACGTCCGCAACCTCAACCTGTGTGGTGTACTTGTTGTAGGTGGTCTTGTAGTTGTTTGCAAAGTGATCGGACAGCACCAACGCCTTAAATTCTTCGGGAGTGGTGCAGGCCTTCAGCTGATCTGCAAGCTCCTTGTTGTCGGCGGCAAAGGTGAGGTAATCGGTCTTGTAGTAATCCTTGGGATTGGCATCACGGAAGGTCTTGAGATCCTCCAGCGTGGTAGCCGTCTCAAAGGACACCTGCATCTCGGTGCAGTATGCGTCATAGACCTCCAGCATGGTCAGAGCCTTTTCAATGTCGCTCTCCTTCATGCCCGTACCCATTGCCATCTTCAAAAAGCCGTTGACCGAGGTATAACCGTAGGTGGTCTTCAGCTCATCAAACTGTGCAATGGTCTCCTTGACACCCGCCTTTACGGCATCGGTCTTGTAGCAGTTCTTGTCTGCGGCGTAAGCGGCATCACAAACGGCAACGTAGATCTTCAAGCTTTCCACTACGTCGTCAATGCAGTCACGCAGCTGATTTTGCAGGCTGTACTGTGCAGTGGTCAGCGCATACTCGTCAGCGGTCTTGTAGTTGGTGGTAACCTTATAGGTATCCTCCATCAAGCCATAGGAGCAATAGGTCCAATACATAGCGGAGTTGGAGTAAACGCTTTGCCAAGCGATAAAGGTAGCCATCTGCTGGTTGACGTCAAATTTGCCCGATTGGCTCTCGATGAGAATTCTGCCGCGCTGAATGATGCCGTTAGCCGAGATCACGTAGGCAAACACACCGATCACGATGGCTGCTAACAGCACGATAGAGATCAAAGGGGTAAGCCATTTGGGAGCTTGCTTCTTTTCCTTGTATTTTTCGGGGTGATCCAATCTGTCCTGCAGATGGATTTGTCTGTTTCTACTTCCTTTTCCCATGATGGGGACTTCCTTTCTTCTTATAAAAAATCATTTGTGTTGATTCCACACCCAAACATTATAACTTTGTAGTGTGACAAGCCCGTGTCATAAATATGAACAAAAACAAAACTTTGCGTTATTTTTGCAAAAAAATTGAAAAAAAGCAATTAAACGTTCATAATCACGGGCAAAATCATAGGTTTGCGCTTGGTTTTGGCGTAAAGGAATTTGGTAAGATCATCCTTAACGCATTTTTTGAGCTGCATACGGTCAACCTGATCGGAGTACTCCAAAATATCGGCAAGAGCCTCGTAGGCGATCTGTCTCGCCTCCTCCATCAGCTCCTCCGCCTCTCGGACGTAAACGAATCCGCGCGACACAATATCGGGGCCCGAGAGGATCATTCTCTCGTCGGTATCCACGGTAGCGACCACAACGATCAAACCGTCCTGCGCCAGATGGCGGCGGTCACGAAGCACAATATTTCCGACGTCACCGACACCGTAGCCGTCAACAAGGATCTTGCCTGCGGGAACGGTTCCGTTGAAGCGTGCGCCGTTCTCATCGATTTCAAGCACCTTGCCGATTTCGGAAATAAAGATATTTTGCGGCTCCATCCCCATATATTTTGCCAGATCGCGATTGGCAAGCAGATGACGGCTCTCGCCGTGGATCGGCATAAAATACTTGGGCTTTGTGAGTGCTTGCATCAGCTTGAGCTCCTCCTGGCAGGCGTGTCCCGAAACGTGCACCTCCACGACCGCATCGTGAAGCACCTCGACCTCGTTTTTGGAAAGCTCGTTGATGATGCGTCCCACCAGCTTTTCGTTGCCCGGGATCGCGCTTGCCGAAAGCACGACGAGGTCGCTGGGCCCAAGCGTGACCTGACTGTGATCCGAAAACGCCATGCGGTAGAGTGCCGACATCGGCTCTCCCTGACTTCCCGTGGTGATCAGTGTCAACTCTCCGGGCTTGTACCGCTTGATCTCGTTGATATCCACGATCACGCCTGACGGAACCTTCATATATCCCAATTCAATTGCCGTACTGACGATATTGAGCATACTGCGTCCCGTAATGGCAACCTTGCGGCCGTGACGCGCGCTGGTATCAATAATCTGCTGTACGCGGTAGACGTTGGAGGAAAAGGTGGCAATGATGATCCTTTTTTGCTTGTGCGTGGAGAAGATATACTCCAAAGACGCTCCCACCTTTTTTTCGGACGGCGTATGTCCGGGTCGCTCGGCATTGGTTGACTCACACATCAGCATCAGCACGCCCTCGCGGCCAAGCTCACCCAACCGCACAATATCCATCATCTCACCGTCAATGGGCGAGGTGTCCAGCTTGAAGTCTCCCGTGTGGATCAGGGTTCCCAAGGGCGTATGAATCGCCAACGCGCAGGCATCGGCAATGGAGTGATTGACCTGAATAAACTCTACCTCGATTGCTCCCAGCCGCACGGTATCCCCCGCCCTGACCGATCTCAGATCGGGTCTCCACGGCAGGATATGCTCCTCCAGCTTGTTTTTGACGATACCGAGAGAAAGCGGCGTTCCTTAAACGGGAGGATTGACCGTGCTAAGCATATAGGGTACTGCACCGATATGATCCTCTTGTCCGTGTGTCAGCAATACGCCGCGCAGCTTATCCTTGTTTGCCTCCAGATAGCTGATGTCGGGAATGACCAGATCGATTCCCGGCATATCCTCATCGGGAAAGCCGAGTCCGCAATCCACCACGATCATGTCGTTTTCATACTCGATCACCGTCATGTTCTTGCCGATCTCTCCCAAGCCTCCCAACGGAATGATGCGGATCTTTCCCAAGGGTTTGGTTCTTTTTTGTTTTTTTGGCATTGTAATTTCCTTTCTTAAAATTCGCGATGTAAACGGTATAACGAAAACACCCTGCACCACGCGAAAAAAGCGCGAGCAAGCATTTCTTCGCTTTTCGCGGCGCACAGGCAGAAAGACCTCACACCGACGAAACTCACGCCCAATCCGCCGAAATAAGGTCACATATGATATTCGCAAAAGCACGCGGTCGGCGTCCCTGCCGCACCGTCGTGTAAAACGGTCTCATATTATCATTCTATATTATACTACTTTTTGGAGCAAAAGTCAATAGCCGCACAAAAAATTCACAATATCACCAAGCACAAGACCGCCGCTACAAGACCGCCGCACAAAATCCCCAACAAAAACCAGATCGCTCCGCGCGGAAGCTTTTTTCTTTGCGGTCTCGGATCCAATTCGCTTTCCCGCAGGATCCGATCCGCCTCGTTCAGCATTTCACGCTCGGTGCCGCGCTTTGCCTTGACCTCTCTGCGAAGCACAAAATACGCTTCGTCAAAGTAGCGACTATCCCCCGTTCTGACCACGATCATCTGCTTTTGCGCACCTCTCATCATTCCAAATTCCCCCTTTGCATCGCGGCTTTGGCATAGTATTTGCCCTAAAAAGCTCAAAAAAACCAAAGTCTGCACAAAAAGCAGGAAAAAAAGATGCAAAAAAGCATGACAGCAAAGGCGCAGGGGAACGCCCAGCGCGTGCGTCGGATCCCGACGGAGGAAAAATAAACGCTGACGACGTAGACCACGGTATCCGATCCGCCAAAGATTACCGATGCGCAAAGTCCCTCAAGGCTATCCGCCCCCACCTCGCCGAGCAATGTTGTAAAAGCCGCCGTGGAGGCACTGCCCGAAAAGGGGCGCGTGAGCAAAAAAGGAAGAAGCCCCGACGGAACACCAATCTTCTCCGCCACGGGAGAAAGCAGGCGAGATAGCAGCTCCACCGCGCCCGATGCGTTGAGCATGGAGACCGCAACCATCAAAGCCACCATGGTGGGCAGCAGACCCACAGCGGTATGCAATCCCTCGGTTGCCCCCTTGGTAAATGCCGTAAAGTAATTGCGTTTGCCAAACAACATCAAGGCTCCCACACCAAGCACCACCAGCGGCATTGCCAAGGAGGCCAAAAGATCAGCCACGGCGCTCACGCCTCCGATGATGACCTTCGCGCACCCAA
Source organism: Clostridia bacterium (assembly GCA_017624395.1). Lineage (GTDB taxonomy): Bacteria > Bacillota > Clostridia > Oscillospirales > CAG-272 > UMGS1865. The sequence goes on along the minus strand of JAGANE010000003.1, from coordinate 212 downwards.
AGACGAGGAAGCTGTGTCAGTAAAAGCGCTGCGGATGCACAGAGCAAGGATGTGATCCATACAGGGAGCAGGATTGCATAAGGATCGGGGGAGCCTGCCGCACGGCGCAGGGCAAGAAGATTGGAAGGAATTAAGGTCACCGAGGCGGTATTCAGCACCGCCAACGTGATCTGCTCGGTGCTTGCGCGGTCGGGGTGCGGATTGTGCCGCTG